>JBGSOH010000317.1:0-18206 GCA_041739205.1 Saprospiraceae bacterium | reverse complement strand
GTTAAGGCTTAGGTTAAGGTTAAGTCTTAGGTTAAGGTTAAGGCTTAGGTTAAGGTTAAGGCTTAGGTTAAGGTTAAGGCTTAGGTTAAGGTTAAGGCTTAGGTTAAGGTTAAGGTTAAGATTAAGGTTAAGGTTAAGGTTAAGGTTAAGGTTAAGGTTAAGGTTAAGGTTAAGGTTAAGGTTAAGGTTGAGATTAAGGCTTAGGTTAAGGTTAAGGCTTAGGTTAAGGTTAAGGTTAAGGTTAAGGTTGAGATTAAGGTTAAGGCTGAGTATAAAAGCGAGACGCTTTGACTAACCCAAGCTTAGCGAAGACGCTAAGCTTATCGGGTAACGAGAATAAGATTGAGTCTAAGGTTGATGTTGAGATTGTTTTCTACCTTGGAAATATTTTGGGTTTACGATCAAAAGTCCGAATGACTCACCGTCTTCTTTTTGGGTTTTGGCATGGTGGGCACCGTGCGCTCTCAAGATTGCTCGACTGTATTTGTTGTCTAGTTGTCTGAACCATTTGAATCGTTGATGTATGTACACATCATGTATTAAAAAGTAGATCAATCCATAAATAGAAATCCCAATTCCTATAAACAATACCCATCTATAGTCCATAAACAATGAACCAATAATGTAACAAGTCATACTAGGCAGTGCAAATACTAGAAAAAATAGGTCGTTTTTTTCGAAAAAACCTTCTTTTTCGTAGTGAGGTTTGTGGTGATCTTCGTGCCATATCCATAACCAACCATGCATCAGATACTTGTGTGCAAACCAAGCCACAAACTCCATCCCTAATACAGTTGCCAATACTATTGCTATATACAAAAACACCATTATTTAAATACTTTCCTGTGAAACAACAAAATTCAAAAAAGGATTACAAAAATTGGATTTTAATTTAGATAGGTTTGTAAACTTGTATGTCTAATAATTGCCTTAGTTAAACACATCGCTTCATTGGTATAAAATTTAATCATAAAGCATCCACCACAGGGCTATTCTGTGTGTACGAAGGGAATGTGGTGGGTATTTGCCTTAAGTTTCTATGGAGTTCCTATGGAGTACATACGGAGTTCCTACTTAGTTCCATCGGGACAACGTCGGGGCATGGTCGGGAGAAGGTAGGGAGAAGGTCGGGACAACGTCGGGAGTGTCTCGTCCTAAAATAGCTACACAGGTTAAATAAATAATCCTTAAAAACCTTTACTTAGCTCTCCACAGAGTTTTGTCAAAGTTATGATATTTTGTCTTAAAATACAAAGAAAAATGGTCTTATTTATTTATAGTTTTTCGGGGTAATTAAGTGGGTGGCTTTAAAAACAAAACCACCTGTGATATTCTATTAAAAAAACATAGACAGGTGGTTTTATGATGATAGAATGAGCAATTACTATTACATCTTTACAAGCTTAAGTGTGACAGGCGATATTTTGTGATCAGATGGGATACATTGTACCATATACATACCTGCATCTAGCGTCGCGATATCTATTTGTTCTGATCGTGTGTGTGATACAGATTTCTGTAATAAAAGATGACCACCTATACTGTATACTTGTATAGTACCTGTATATTCTGTTTCAAAAGCTAGTGTAAACTCATCTATGGCGGGATTTGGGTATGCTCTAATGGTAGATGACACAGTAGTCAGGTCTTCTGTATTACTAGGTAAAAATAGGGTTTTACCATCTAGTAGCATCTGACTAACAGCCAAAGCGCCAGGGTCTCTATTAAATGATGACGTATTAGCAATATCAGCGAATTGAACAAAATACTTATCATCATTAAGTGGTATTACCAGAAATGGTGCAGAATATCTTAATGGATTTGAAGACTTAAAAGTATTTACTATAAATTCGCCATTTTGATCATCATAGATAGATACATTCATAATACTAACTCTTTCATTATTTTCATTCTTAACAATGTTGGGTTTAAGAAGTGTAAATGTTTTATCATCGTCTTTTTCCCACTCTAATACTACAAAATAATTGCTGTTAAAATTGTCCAAAGCTGCACGTTTCAGCAAGTTAGCTTTAGTATCATAAACTAACAATTCTACAAAATTAAAAAAAGGATCATTTCTGTCAATATATTCAAAAAGGATTTTCTTTTTATCTGCTGACAACTTTACAAACTCTAATAATTCTGGTCTAGATTTAATCTTTGGTGTCGTGTAGGTGGCATATTCTTGTAAATCAGGTGATATATATCTAAATAATAGGGTACTATCCGCATAATTGATTTCCACATGCATAAAAGTATCCGGTGCAAACTGAATAAGGTTAAAATAATGGGTAATATATTTAAACTTTAGTAGAGACTCGTTACCCACTTTTTTGCCTGTTTCATCTAAGAGTACACTACGTAAATAAAATGTATCATTAATCTTTATTGGGTCAATATATCTCAATAATGTATCTTCCTTAAATATATGAGAATATTTGGCAGTTTTAAAAACTGATATTTGTGTATTATATGCGCTATCATCATCAAAATTTCTATGAAAATCAAATAGTTTTTCACCATGCTCAGGATCAAAAATCAGTTTTCTTATTATCATATTTTCAAGAAAAGATGGACTACTATTTGAATCAAATGGCGTTTTTCTAATTTGGCTTATTACATTAAGTTTATTATTACTATCAATATACATCAATCTTATTACTTCATAATGTCATCTTTCTTTTACACCTACTAAATACTGCCAAATTAAATGTCCTGTGTCTATATCTCTGCATTGTATATAACTTCCATACAAAGGACCAGATGAATGGTTAATATTAGAGACGGTAAATACCTTATTTTCATGAATTAATGGCAATGGATCACCTGGTCTGAAGTGATTATAACCATCCATTTTATCAGTAACAAATCCAGTGTCTTGACATGTTTCATACCAAATAGGATTTAATCCTACGTATTCTGTTTTTTCGTATGGAACACTAGGAAGCTGGGTTTGGGACTTTACTGAAACGATAATAACAAATAAAAAAATAAAGATGTATATGATTGTTTTCATTTGATCATTGATTTAGTTGTTTTGAGTATTAAAATTTGGTATTAATTGAAAGCAAGGCTGCTTTGTCAAAAGGCTTTATATAAAGTATTTTACACTGCCTTTTATACTCAAAAATGCTAATTAATTTGCGTACTGTTTGCGTACTGTTTGCGTACTGTTTGCGTACTGTTTGTGTACTGTTTCATGTTGTGAGCGTTTACAAAGTTTATATAATATTGTAAAAATATTTTTTTATTTCGACATTACAAAGCTATCACATCATTATTTCGTTTTATAGAGTAATTTTTTCCATATTTATACCTACATTTTACAGTTTTATGACATAATATTTGTTTGAAGCTATATCTCTATTTCATACTATTAGCAATTCGTTTCGGGTAATCAGTGACACATTACAGGATTCTTTAGAGCTTCAAAAAAATCTAATTCTAGTGGCATTTCTGACATCAGTCCACGGTAGATCAGATAAGCACCCATCACTAGGGTCACGATAGGGTAGATTTTGCGCATAGACATTCGTTGTTTTATACTGATCATCTTATGACTCATTGCCATAGCCATCATAGCTGGAAAAGTCCCCAATCCAAAAAACATCATAAAACCCATGCTTCCCCATACATTGCTGAGTGAAAGTGCTCCGGCCACTGCAAGATATACTAGGCCACATGGCAAAAATCCATTGACAAGTCCTAGTCCTATACTCGGTACGTTATCTGTTTTGGTGGTGAGGCGACTTAGCGCTGTTGAGACGCTGCCATAAAAAGCACGCAGCCAAGGATGGTTAGATATCAAGTGATCGGGATTTATGCTGAATACAAAAAATAGAACCATGATGACACCTAGTCCTATAGAAATCGCTTTCTGAATACCCGCAAAAGCTACCATACTGCCTATCAATCCGAATAATAAACCTATGATCATATAACCTATGGTCCTACCTGTATTGTAGCCAAGTGCCGACCACCATACTTGCAGCCCTGTATCATTCCTACGACCTAATATACCCGCTGCTAGTGGGCCACACATGCCGATACAGTGCAAACTACCTAGAAAACCAAGCGATATAGCGATCCAATACACTAGATGATGATTTCTTCTTCTTGGTAGTATTTGACTCCTGCACGCTCCCAGTCTATTTTGACTTTGATTCTGCCCTTAGTCATTTTGTCTAATTTTATTTGGTAGACATTCGTTTGATTTAGGTTAAAATCGTATTTCTTATCTGCACTTTTATCAGCAGGGTGATATACCCAAACATTGCCTGTAGTGATTGCCATAGAATCTAGCGGAAAAGTGAGCGAAATCTCTCCTTTGGCACTATCAAAGTCTAGTTTTACTTTAGTTGTGAGTTCTGAAGTATTTTTTATCTTATCATATTGTTGTTGATATTTGATATCTTCTTCGTAATAATTGTCCATGACGAGGCTATTATCTTGTTGGAAAGCCTGATATAAAACAAAAACTAGTGTAGATACAAAGATGATAAAAAATATTGTCAAACCTGTTCCCCAATTGAATTTCATTTTTTTGTATAATTTGTGAATTTGTTAGAATTGTTAAGTTGATATTATATGTTTACACTTAAGTAAGCTAGAAGCTTACACTAATGTTAGCTTAGCGAGGACGCTAAGCTAATCGTAAACGCTAAGCTAATCGGATACAGCCCTATTGTACAGGTCCAAAAAACGTGGTTTTGACTGTTGTGATCAATTTATCATCAGCGTATACACCTATTTTGATGTTGTTTTTACCGTTTTTAAGACCAGCTTTAGGTACATTGATAAATACAGCACCTTCTGCTTTTTCATTTCCATCTACTTCGGGTTGCTTTTCACCTACTATCTTTATACTACCTTGCATGTCTATTAATCGGAATTCGACTTTATAACTATCTGTGGTATTATTGAGTATCTGATAATTATATAAATTACTAATACTACCATCAGGTTGGTCTTGGTAGAGCATACCAGGCGTACGTAATAATAATACGTCTAAGTCAGACCGCATACTGAATAGGAATACTTCTACTGCTATCAATAAGAATAACACTACGGAATAAGCAACTGTTCTAGCGTTTACGAGTTTTCGCTCTCCTTTTTCTATACCTTCTATACTATCGAGTCTGATTAGTCCTTTGGGTCTTTCTATCTTTACCATGACTTCGTCGCAAGCGTCCATACAAGCTGTACAATTGACACATTCGAGTTGAGTACCATTTCTGATGTCTATACCTGTGGGACATACTTGTACACACAGTTTACAATCTATACAGTCACCTAGTTTGTTTTGGAATGATGCTATAAAATCTTCTTGGACAGTGACAGTTTCATGTTCATCTTCGTCATGACATCCTCCGAGTCCAGCTTTGCAACCTACACATGCATTTTTGCAAGGTTCTTTTTCAGCGGGTGGAGTAGGTTTGTTTTTTTGTATCTTTCCTCTAGGTTCACCTCTTACAAAATCATACGCCACTACAAGCGATTTATTGTCGAGCATGACACCTTGTAGCCTTCCGTAAGGACATATCGTAGTACAGACTTGTTCTCTGAGTTTTGAAAAAACAAAATAAAATACAAATGAAAATATAATCATGGCCACAAAACCACTGAGGTGCTCACCGATAGGTTCAGTTGCTATTTTGATGACTTCATCTACACCAATAATGTATGCTAGAAAAGTATTTGCTATCAGGACAGCTATAGCAAAAAAGATCAACTGTTTAGATACTTTTTTGATCATTTTGTCTGTGGTCCATGGGGATGCGTCTAGTCTTTTTTGTGCATTAAAGTCGCCTTCTATCCAGTATTCGATCTTTCTAAATATCATCTCCATAAATATGGTTTGCGGACATATCCATCCACAAAACAATCTACCAAAGACCACTGTAAATAGTATGATAAATACCAAAAATATCAACATACCTATGGCAAAGAGATAAAAATCTTGTGGGCCAAAATTCATTCCGAAAAGGATAAATTTCCGCTCTAGAATATTGATAAGTACAAAGGGCTGACCATTGACTTTGATAAGTGGCAAGCCGAACAATATAATGAGATAAAACCAAGTAAGATAAGTACGGTAATCGTAAAATCTTCCTGAAGGTTTTTTGGGATATATCCAGACCCTTTTACCATCCTTGTCTACGGTGGCAATATTATCTCTAAATTGCTCTGCATTTTGGGTATCGGCTGACTTGGCCATAATTGTTTGATTTATTGATTGATGGTCACTATCGTTTATTAAACTAATAACTTTCAAGTGAAAAAAAAAAAGAGAAGTAGTGAGACAAGTTGCCAAACTACTTCTCCAAACAAAAATTATTTAACAGCGGTGGTCGCTGTGGTATCTGTACTGCTGATATTTGCACCTACAGCAGTAGTATCCACAGCGGCACCTACACCTTCTCCTTCGTAAAGTGTACCTTGAGCTTCTTTTTGATTAGGTGGATTGGTACCTTGGAAGGCCAGGATATAACTTGCTACTTTTTGCATTGCAGCAGGTCTTAATTGAGATTTCCATGATATCATACCTTTTTCAGGCACTCCGTATTTGATCGTAGAAAAAATATTATTAATACTTCCACCATGTATCCAATACTTATCTGTAAAATTAGGTCCTACGAGTCCTTCACCTTTCTCACCGTGACATACAAGGCAGTTTGCAACGTAAATTTCTTTACCTTCTGCAAGAGCGGCCTCGTCCAAAAGTGCAGTGACCGTCTTTTCATCTATGGCATCCGCTTGTAAAGACAAGTATTTTGCCTTTTCGGCTTCACCGAGTTCGATAGCAGCAATGTATTCTTGCTCTTGATTTAAGCCCTTATCAGACACGTGGTAATAATAAATGTAAACGACTGCCCAAATGATGGTGATATAAAACAACCACAACCACCACGGTGGCAATGAATTGTCTAATTCGCGGATGCCGTCGTATTCATGACCGAGATCAATGTCCTGCTCCTTATCTAATGGTACTAAATTCCAAGATTTTTGTGAAATTTTGTCCCAAAGCGTGCCTGTGGCAGATAAATTGGCTTTTTCTAGTACTTCAGGTCCATATTGTTCGAGCAACTTCATACGTTGAATTTCGATCAATGCCCATATCAAATTTAGACCTGCAAGAATGACGCCTATCAATACAAGCACAGCTAGAATAAGCAATATGTTGTTGTATGCCAATTTTAGAATATCACCTTCTTCAGGTGGTGTCGCCGCTACTACAGCTTCCTGAGCATATATATTGACAGCTCCGAATAGTGCGGATAAATATAAAACTATGGTTAAGAAAAGCTTCTTCATTTCTTATTATTTTGTTTTGTGATCAAGATAAATTAATTATTTAAGTGGTTTTAAGAAGGATTCAATCTTCGAGCGGGAGACTCTCCATATGCTTGATAGTCGAATTATTTTTTCTAAAAACCATCCATACACTCACTGAAAAAATAGTAAAGAAAGTAAGTAAAGCAAAGATGGCCATCCAATTGATACCACCTGCTTGCTCTAATATATATTTTGCCATTTTATGATTTTTTAATGATTGATAAAATTAATTAAAAGCTTACTTTATTTCAGGTTTAACTTTTATATCCGTACCTAATCTTTGTAGATAAGCGATCAAAGCTACTATTTCCTTGTTCTCTAGATTCTCTTGTTTGATATTATCTTTAGCAAGGCTTTCCACTATTTTTTTGGCTTGATTTTTCAGGTCATTGACCGCTACGTCTGCGTATCCATCAGGATATGGTGTACCCAAAGACTGAAGTATCTTGATTTTAGAACTTGTATAATCAGTATTCAGATCATTCTCTAGCAACCACGGATATGGAGGCATGATAGAACCTGGAGCCATTGAAGTAGGCTCATTCATGTGGTTATAATGCCAGCTATCAGGATATTTTGCACCTACTCTGTGTAAATCTGGACCTGTACGTTTGCTACCCCATAAGAATGGTCTATCGTATATAAATTCACCAGATTTAGAGTATTCGCCATATCTTTCTGTTTCAGATCTGAATGGTCTTACCATCTGAGAGTGACATCCCACACAACCTTCTCTGATATACAAATCACGACCTTCTAACTCTAGTGGTGTATAAGGCATTACAGAAGCAATCTTAGGGATATTTTTGTCAATAGTTAGCATAGGTATAATCTCTACCAAACCACCAATCAAGACTAATACAGCACTTAGTACCAACATTTGGATAGGTCTTGCTTCGATCCATTTGTGCCAATATTCACCTTTGTGAGATGCTTCGACTTCTCTAGCAGGAGCTTGTGCTTCTTGATTTGCGATAAGCGAGCCACTTTTTACGGTTTTCACAAGGTTGTATATCATTACGATCACACCTGAGAAATAGATCGTACCACCGATCGCACGTATCATGTACATAGGCAATATTCTAGTCACTGTCTCAAGGAAGTTACCGTACTGAAGGAATCCATCAGGTGTAAATTGTTTCCACATCAAACTTTGGGTCCATCCTGCCCAATACAAAGGAATCGCATAAAACAAGATACCTAATGTACCAATCCAGAAGTGAGCATTAGCAAGTTTAATTGAATAAAGTTTAGTACCAAATAATCTTGGGATCAACCAGTACAACATACCGAAGGTAAGCATACCATTCCATCCTAAAGCACCTATGTGTACGTGACCTACTGTCCAGTCTGTATAGTGCGTGATCGCATTCAATGATTTAACAGACAATAGTGGTCCTTCTAGAGTAGCCATACCATAAGCAGTCACCGCTACAACAAAAAACTTAAGCACAGGATCTGTTCTCACTTTATCCCATGCACCTCTAAGTGTAAGTAAACCATTCAACATACCACCCCAAGATGGTGCGATCAACATGATAGAGAATACTGTACCTAAAGACTGTGCCCAATCTGGCAACGATGTATATAATAAGTGGTGAGGGCCAGCCCATATATATATAAAGATAAGTGCCCAGAAGTGGATGATAGACAATTTATAAGAATAAACAGGTCTATTGGCCGCTTTTGGCATAAAATAATACATCAATCCTAGGTAAGGAGTCGTAAGGAAAAACGCCACTGCATTGTGACCATACCACCACTGAATCAATGCATCCTGCACACCAGCAAAAACGTTGATACCATGGGTCGCATTCACAGGGATTTGAATATTATTAAATACGTGTAGAACGGTTACGGTGATCCATGTCGCTATATAAAACCATATGGCAACATAAAGGTGATGCTCTCTTCTCTTGAGAATAGTTCCGAACATATTGATACCGAAAACGATCCAAACCACAGCAATAGCTAAGTCGATAGGCCATATCAATTCTGCATACTCTTTACTACTCGTAAGGCCAAGTGGTAATGAGATCGCAGCAGAAAGAATGATCAACTGCCATCCCCAAAAGTGGATATTAGACAATAAATCACTGAACATTCTTGCCTTGAGCAATCGCTGAAGTGAATAATAAACACCAGTAAAAATACCATTACCTACGAATGCAAAAATGACTGCATTGGTGTGTAAAGGTCTAATTCTACCGTATGTGGTTTCCGCAAAACCGAGGTTCATCGCTGGAAAAACAAGTTGCAGAGCAGCAAGGATACCGACCAACATACCTATCACCCCGAAAATCACGGTGGCATAGGCGAAGTTGCGCACAATCTTGTTGTCGTAACTAAATGTTTCTAAATTTGCCATAAGTCAGATTTTATATATTAAGAATTGTTTTTGTTGGTATCTATCATATCATCATCAAGGAGTATTCTGACACTGGGCGTGTACTCGTCGTCAAACTGTCCATCTCTCACAGCCCAAAAAAAAGCTGCCAAAAAGCAAATAGCGACCGTGATGCTTATGATGATTAAAAAAAGGATGATCTTCATTAAATTATGAAATTTGATGCAAAGTAGAAACATGTGGTGGGCGATTTAATGATCTTGGTCATATGGGATGGTGATAAAAATCTCCTTTTGCGTAGGCAAGCTTAAGACTCTGTTTTACAGATATTTATATAATTACATTTAGTTAATTTCAATAGTAATTTCAATAGTAATTTCAGAATATTAATTACACCTTAAAATTTAAACTCGATGGTATGATTACTGATCTAATTAAAACTTGAGTCAACTCCGAAAACACAAATTGATTGTTAATCAACCATTTCTAACCCTGACCCAAAAGGGAAACGCTTGATTATCAATGCAGTAGAAATAAAAAGTTTTCATTCTATTTTAACTAAGAACTTTTCGGAGAAGGCTCAAACTTTAAAGATATAACCTGTCTAAAAAGGAAAGTCTGGTTTCGTGTAATACCCACAAATAATTGAAGTAAAATGCCAGTTTACCGTCCCATTCTTAATATTTTTTCTAAATTTGTCCTATCTTAGTATTCATATAAAATCAAAAAACCATCTCTATGAAACAGATAAAATTAATGTTAGTAATTGCTTCCTTTTTTTGTATATTGAGTTGTACACGTGAACCCATCTTGGTAGAAATGGAGAATAGTTCGGAAGAAGATATAATAGTTCAATTTGATGATCGTCTTCCATTTACACTACCTAAAAAAAGTTATTATGCTATCAAATTACCACCTGGAAATAGAAAAGTAAAATTCAACTATGGAGAAGGGATTACTTTTAATCTTAACTACAACAAAAAAACGTTTCTTAACCCAGGCAAAGGCAAGTATTACTTTGAAAATGCGGTTTTTGTGGGTAAAGGAAAACCAATATTCGAACAATACGTAGATACTTTTTTTGTGGGAGGATATAAAATAGTAGGTCCTTTCGAATTTTACAGTGACGAAATCATTATCAATGGAGATTGGGATTTTGGTCTTAGAGAGCTTATACCTAATCAGATGGAAATAAAGACAGACAAATATTCATTAGGATATGTGACCGCACGTAAATTCAAACTAGTAGCTGAACAATATCTAATAAATAAAGCCGTGTATGAAAACCGAAAAATGATTTACTCTCTCAGAGAAAATAAAGTAAAAGACAAAGAAATTAAGCATTTGCTTGAGTTATCTGATGAACAATTTAAATATCTTTCAGGAGATGACTAAATTTGCCATCTTATCATAAAACATACTAAGGTTATGAATCCTGTTTTAAATTTTAAGTCCGTAGGTCAAGGTCCTCCAGTGATTATATTGCATGGACTGTTCGGCACATTAGATAATTGGCTCACCACAGCGCGAAAATTGGAAGATGAAGGATTTATGACTTTTCTCATCGACCAGCGAGATCATGGTAGGTCAGACCATACGGACGCATTTACTTATCCACTACTTGCGGACGACCTTCTGAGATGGATGGAAGAAAACTGGATACACGAGACCATACTCATTGGACACAGCATGGGTGGTAAAACTAGCCTTCAATTCGTATCACAGCATGAAGATATGATCACTAAGCTTGTAGTGATAGATATTTGTTTCAGACAATACCCATCTGGACATGAAGATGTTTTCGATGCTCTATTTGCAGTCGACCCAGAAAAAATAACTTCACGAGATGAAGCACAAGACATTATGATGGGAAAGCTTAATGATCTTGGTACGGTGCAATTCTTAATGAAAAACCTTACTCGTAAAATAGAAGGTGGTTTTGAGTGGAAACTAAATCTACCTTTATTATATAAGGAGTATGTTAACATCTTGGATGAAATAAAATTTGATCATCCATGTGAGACCAAAACATTGTTTATACGTGGTTCTCGGTCTAATTATATCAGAGACGAAGATATTCCTGAGATTGAAAAAACATTCCCAAATTCGAAAATCGTCACCATTGATGGAGCGGGTCATTGGGTACATGTAGACAAACCAAATGAACTTTTTGAAGAAATTAACGCTTTTATTAGAGAATAAACCAGGAGGATTGCGTTATCCTTACCAAATACACTTATATAATGACCAGAAGATTAAAATTCATCATCATAGGAGCAGTCATGTTTTCAGGCATAGCCGCTGCGACATACACAAATGATAAATTATTTGAAATAAGCAAAAATCTAGAAATCTTCATTAGCGTATACAAAGAGCTTAATACAAACTTTGTAGACGAGTTAGATCCGTCTACCATGATGCGGACTGCTATAGATGCTATGACAAATTCGTTGGATCCTTACACCAATTTTGTATCAGAGTCTCAAATAGAAAGTTATTGGATAAATGATGATGAAAAATATCAAGGTATAGGTGCCAAAGTAGCTATTATCGATAACAAATTTAAGATCGTTGAGCCATACGAAGGTGGTCCAGCATTAAAAGCGGGTCTAAAAGCAGGTGACGAAATCATTTCCATAGATAATGTCAATATCGAAGGTAAAAAAATAGAAGAAATCAATGCCATCATGAGGGGTATCCCAGGCACTGAAATCAAAATGACTATAAAACCAGAAGGAGAAAGCATCATTCAAAGTAAAAATCTCGTACGTGGAGAAGTGAACATACCGAATGTACCTTATTCAGGATTTGTGGCAGATGGTGTCGGTTATATTTCATTGACCACTTTCACCCAAAATGCAGGCGCAAACATATCCAAAGCTTTGAAAGACTTGAAGTCAAAAAACCCAAATATGAGTGGCGTCATCCTAGATTTACGTCAAAATGGTGGTGGATTGCTTCATGAAGCAGTCAATATTTGTAATATTTTTGTACCTACAGGTGAAATCGTAGTTACCACAAAAGGTAAAATAAAGGAGCGTGACCAAACATTCAAAACTGTAGCGCCGCCTTTAGATCTGGATATTCCAGTTGCCGTGCTCATTGACAAAAGATCGGCTTCTGCATCAGAGATTGTCTCAGGTGTATTGCAAGATTTGGACAGAGGCGTATTGATAGGTCAGCGATCTTTCGGAAAAGGATTAGTACAGAATACTAGAGAGCTTGGGTACAATTCTAGACTAAAAATAACAACATCAAAATATTATATTCCGAGTGGAAGATGTATCCAAGGGGTAGAATATGAAAATGGTGAACCTAAAGACATCCCAGATAGTCAAAGATCAAAATTTAAAACGCGAAATGGTCGTATTGTATTAGATGGTGGAGGCGTGGCACCTGACATAAAGTTAGCTGCAAAAGAAAAATATCCTGTGACTCAGGCATTATTGGATCAATATGTTATCTTTGATTACGTCAATAAATTCTGTAAAGGCAAAGATAGCATAGCAAAAGTAGGCACCTTCCAATTTACAGATTACAATGATTTTGTGGCTTTTGTAAAGAAGAAAAACTTTACCTATGAACTCGAAGCAGAAAAACATCTAAAAAGTATGAAGACAGAAATAGAAAAGTCTGCCACTTCAAAGGATTTACTCAATGATGTCAAAAAACTTCAAGACAAAATCAATGACAATAAATCAAAAGACTTAGAACTTGCCAAAGAGCAAATCATAGATGAAATAGAAAAAGAGATCGTAACGCGCTACTACTTCCAAAAAGGTAAGGTACAACAGACCCTAGATGATGATGTAGAAGTGAAAGAAGCGATTTCCGTTCTAAAAGACACAAATAAGTACAAGTCACTTTTGGGTAAAAAATAAGCTTATTTATGCCCATAATCCTTCAACTAGAAACCTCTACGGATGTATGTTCAGTTGCTATCTCTAAAGATGGTAAATTGATCAACATAGCTGAATCGCAAGTACTAAACAGCCATAGTGAGGTCATCACCTTATTGATACAGTCATGTCTAAAAGAAAGTGATCTATTAATAAGTCAAATAAATGCGATAGCCATAAGTGACGGACCTGGTTCGTACACATCGTTGCGAGTAGGCGCAGCCACAGCCAAAGGGCTTTGTTATGGTCTAAATATACCTATGTTAGCAATAGACAGTTTGCAGAGCCTTGCAGCCGGCGTATCACAAGAATACATAGCCGATGAAGATGTCATTATCCCAATGATCGATGCAAGAAGAATGGAAGTGTATACCGCAGTATTTGACAAGAGACTCGTTAAAATAGAAGATACACAAGCGCATATACTACACGAAAACAGTTTAAAAGAATTTACACAAGCCTCAAAAATACACTTATGTGGTTCGGGAGCTAGTAAATTTATAGAAAACTATCCGTCTGAAAAGCTCACCTTACATCATATAAAGACTTCAGCAGCTTACATGAGTAGATTGGCCATGGAAAAGTACTTGATGAATGAATTTGTAGACACAGCTTACTACGTTCCCAATTATTTTAAAGCCCCTAATATTACAAAATCAAATAAGAATTTATTCTAGTATTTTGAACTTTTATTACTAGATAATAGTTACTTATATATATTACTATTTGTGATATTAAAAAAATTAAAAAATTATTTTCTGTTACGACACTCTTTGGTATGGTTATTGGATTATCCTATCTGAATTCCGTGAACTAACAAATCATTTCGCATGAGAAATAAGAAGAACGAAACAGTTACCCTGAAGAAGGGAGGAAAGGAGGTTCAGCTCGATTATGCTGACCTAAGAAAAGCGGTTCTCGTATTGAGAGCTGTTAATCATAAACTCCGCCAAAGAATCATCGATCTTTTAGAAGATGGTGAAACCATGACCGTCACTGATATTTATATCAAACTGAGATTGGAACAGTCAGTAGCGTCACAGCATTTAGCGATTCTAAGGAGAGCTGGTGTAGTGGCAACAGATAGACAAGGTAAATTTATCTATTACTCTCTAGATAAAGAGAGATTAGGTCAGATTTCTACTTTAGTGGAGGATTTGACTAGTTAAATTTTACTTTTAGTCAATCACATTTATTAAATGAACATCAACGATTTATGTAACAAACATTTACCTACTTTTTTGATTTTGCTTCCTTTTTAGGCTTATTTTAAGTTTTTTTGGTATAAATTAGATATTTTTTTAATATTTGTTTGGTCAATAAAAAATATCTCATCATATTTGTGCCAAGGTCTTAAAAATAAAAAATAAGGAACACACATGAGAGGTACAAAAGTTACTTTCGATAAGGATAAGTTACATTATTCTTCGGAGTTGATGCGAGCTTTAGCTCACCCATTGAGATTGAAAATTTTGGAGTACATTGACGAGAATAAATCGATCAATGTAAACAAGATTTATAGTAGTCTTGATTTAGAACAAAGTATTACATCGCAGCATCTGAAAATTTTAAGAATGTCAGGCGTGGTGTCGGTTGAGGTAACCGGAAAATTCCATGTTTATCACATTAATTATGATGTTATAAACAAGGCAAGTTATGCTGTAAACAAATTCGTAAGTAAAGCTAATTAAACTTTACCCTACCAACAAAAGATAAAATAGCAGTCGTAATATAATGTTACGACTGCTTTTTTAGTGCGCTTATTTGAGATTTAAAATTGTCTTGGTTTATTCGAACTAGTTTATTAGACGAAGAATGTTTTGTGGCACTCAAGCTCCAAAATACTACACAAGTTCTAACATATTTTATCATTAGATATATTTTCCGAACTATGCTTTGCAAATAAACACATACACCAAATGTATTTTATATTACAATTCTATTGATTTCAAATCGATTAAACTATAGAAACTTCAAAACTGTCAAGTTAAACTATATCAATCATACAAATTTATTCAATCACTTAATTTCAGTTCTGAGTTCACTTGGTAAAACTGAATCCCTAACATACTTCATTTATTTTTGGCAAACGAAGATTTATGGTTTTATAACAACCAGTAAAAAAAATGCAACTCCCTTATAGCTATAAGGAGTTGCATTTTTATAATCAAAACAAGATATAACCATCTTGTTATTTCAATATGATAATTCTATCGGTATAAATACGGTCACCGTTTTTAATCTCAAGAATATAAACGCCATTCACGATATTTGAAGGGAATACTAAAGTTGCATTTGTTGGTGTATTTTTCACCATTTGCAATCCACTATCATATAATACTGAGTTGTCTAAGCTTAAAATCCTAATACTCATGTCTGACTCAAACGGTATTTCTGAGCTGATATTTACCCTCTCAGTTGCTGGATTTGGATATGTAATAATTGGTCTCGCCATCATCACATGAATAGATAGACTTTCTGTATCTCTACAATCGTTACAATCAATAACTGTCACACGGTAGAACGTCGAACTAGATGGTGTGACAGTGATACTTGGTGTTGTTTCACCAGTCGACCAAAGATATTTGATCGTATTTAAACTATCATCTTCTGAACAACTAGATTTACCAGTAATAATTGGTCTTAAAACCAATGTTTCGCCAAGATTAATCATTCTGTCAGGACCTAAGTCAGCCATTAGACAATTAACAACTACTTCGTATTCTTCTACATTTGAACAACCATTGCAATCAGTAACTGTGACTGTGTAAGAAGTTGTTTCTGTAGGTTTTACAGTAATAGAAGGGCCAGTTTCCCCATTTGACCATTCATAAGATGCTATTTCACTAGTGGTCGCATTGCAGCATCCTCCTAATACCTTGATCTCATCAATATCCCATACAGACTCTATAGCGCCATTATTTACTGTGCAATAAGGTACAAGTTCGAATAGATATGTCGCTATACCCAATGTAGCAAAATTAGGATTATCAGAAAAATCAAACTCAACCAATCCCCATGTTCTATTGGTATTAAGTTGGTCGTCATAGTAGATAACATCACCATTTTTCGAAACTCTCAAGACATATTTGGTAGCGAAATTATTTGGTCCTGAAGCACCATCTACCCATTGATAAACTTCTGGTGACTGTTCATAAAATTGCAAACCTGAAATCGTTCCACCTTGAGCAGGATTTAACTCCACCTCAAATCTTAATGACTGACTAAAGTTCAATTTAGACGGATTACAAGTTTTTTGAGAACCAATACACATTGCTACACTTTCTGGACCTGGGGTACAAGAATGTTTGTTGCCATTTATTCTATGTACATTTCCCGCAGCTACAGATGTACAATTAGGATTAGTTATAATTGGTTTGAATTCTGAATAATCCATATGAGTACCTAAATTCATAAATGAAGCACATGCATCTAAAGCCCAATAAGCAATTACTTGTGGACTATCAACTTCGCATACACCAGGACATTCTACATTGCTATATGCCGTTGCCACTATGATCGAAGAATCACCTTTACAAATTTTGTCTATACCTGTAATGATTATGTCTGGTTTTTGACTCGTAGAAACGGTGATAGAAGCAGTATCAATACATCCAAAGATATTTGTAACGGTCACAGTATATGTTGTTGTTACTAAAGGAGATACAATTACTGTTTTAGTTGTGCTTCCATTGCTCCACAAGTAAGTAATACCACCATCTGCTGTTAATAAAGTAGAATCACCTTCACAAATAACGCTATTGCCCGTAATTGTTGCTGTTGGTAATGGATTAACTATAATATCTATACTTGACGAAGCACTACATCCATTTGTATCCGTCACTGTAACGCTATATAAGGTGTTGACAATTGGATTGACATTTATAGCTGCCGTCGTACTACCGTTACTCCAGATATAACTTGTACCTCCGTTTGCAATAAGCATAGTAGTTTCACCTAGACATATTTCTGTCTCTCCACTGATCGTTACTACTGGTAGTGGATTGACCGTCACTGTGATGCTTGCACTTGATGTACAGTTCACTCCATCTGTTACCCATACAACATAGCTTGTCGTCGCAATTGGATTCACATTGATGCTAGCTGTCGTAGCTCCTGTACTCCATAAGTAGCTACTGCCACCACTCGCTGTTATTGTCGTATTGTCTCCGATACATATTTCGTTGTCTCCGCTGATAATTGCTATTGGTAATGGGTTTACGATCACTGTTACACTTGAGGTAGATCTACAGCCATTGCCATCTGTGACTACTACATTGTATGTTGTCGTCACATTTGGACTCACTTCTATACTTGCTGTCGTAGCGCCATTGCTCCAATTGTAGTTGCTGCCACCACTAGCTGTTAAGGTCGTGCTTTCACCTACACATATTTCTGTATCGCCACTGATCGTTACTACTGGTAGTGGATTGACGATTACTGTCGTACTTGTGCTTGCTTTACATCCATTCACGTCTGTGACAGTCACGCTGTATGTTGTCGTTACCAATGGATTCACATCGATCCAGTAGGTCGTCTCACCATTGCTCCATACATAACTTGCACCGCCTGATGCGTATAAAGTAGTCTCCTCTCCTACACATATTTCCGTATCGCCTGTGATT
>JBGSOH010000289.1:0-3684 GCA_041739205.1 Saprospiraceae bacterium | reverse complement strand
CGCTTTGTAAAGATCGAGCCTTGCAGGTTTCGGTGCAAAATATGGCTTGGATTCAGTGCATTGCGCTGTTCCTGTATATTTTACACCGAAAATCTTGACAAAGCTGCCTCCCCAATTATTTGCTGCTTATCGGTTTTATTTCTGATATTTCATGTTTTTGGGACTCCACACTACCAATTAGAAACTTCAAATATCTAACCCTAAACAAACTGCAAAAGACTTAAACACTACACCCAAAAATCAAAGTAAGCATTTCAAAGCTAATCATCAACTCCAAATCACAGATCACCAATCACAAGATCACCCAATAACGAGCTGCAGTTGTAAACCCGCCCGCTTTTTTCTACCACACAAAACAGATACAAAGTTAGCTACGGGAACTGAAACGTGTATGGTCCTCTGCGTTCTCCACCATACACTTATTCATTCCCTCACGCTGTCAGGTATCCGTTAGTATGGTCGAGTTGGCTGTACACTTAGTTTTTCATTTTATATTTCTTTTATTATGAGTACAGTAGTAGCTTCAGTTCGTCCATTTGAGTTTGGTTCTTTATATATGAGTTCCACAGTTTTTAGTGCCACTTGTGAGCATGTTCCCTTTGGTGAGTTTG
The DNA here is from genome assembly GCA_041739205.1 of Saprospiraceae bacterium. Lineage (GTDB taxonomy): Bacteria > Bacteroidota > Bacteroidia > Chitinophagales > Saprospiraceae > OLB9. The sequence goes on along the minus strand of JBGSOH010000289.1, from coordinate 3,073 downwards.
TTCGTTCTTGTGTAGAGCGTCATTTGTCAGGTGATTGGGGAGATTGTTGTAGTGATGATGCTAGTCGTAATGATGCAGCATTAGTAGATGGGAGTCGTATTTTCTCAGTATATGATATTCCATCAGGGTTGTACGGTTTAGATAGTAAGATTTGGATTATTACAGAGACCAGTAGAGAGCACACCACAGTTATTTTTCCATCAGAGTATTAGTCCATCAGTAGTTAGTCCTGGGTATTGAGCTCGGGACTATTTTTTATTTCACCTATTTTTTCATCTATTAATTTATTACACTTATGAGAGTTCCATTAGTTTTCCCGTCATTGCCTTTTGATCCTGGCACCATTATATTTAGTCCGGGTGTCAGGACAGCTTTAGTTTCTTTTCCTGAGATGCGTCCATATTTAGATCATGTATTAGAGTGTCACATAGCCACAGATTTTGGTATTGTCACCAGAGCCATGAGATTTGATAATGTATTAGCTGCATTGATGGAGACTGGCCAGCTTACATCTAGATACTTTGTACGCCAGTCTATTGGAGTAGCGGAGGAGGGAGTTATCATCACTACCCATCTTGATGAGCATACCACCACTATCAGGTTTTCATCAGAGACAATATAGTAGTCTACAGGTAGCCTTGGTCAGTGATCAGGGCTACCTTTTTTAATAGTTTTGGCTTTCTTATATCAAAATATGTTCTGAAGCTCTACTTTCTAAAAATAATTCCTAATCTTTTTTTTGAATATCTTTCGAGATCTGACTGTTTTATAAAGTCGATGTGCTTTAGACATAATATGGTATTTGGGTATTTTATTTAATAATGTCTTCAATTATGCCATTAAAATATCATACTTAATTTTATTTCATTAGTCATTAAAGTGTGTTTCTCCTAAATTTCAAAAAAATGATTAATGACTTTCAGTTCGTTATTTGACAATGCCTAAAATAACTTCATAGATTGTTAAATAAACTAAAATATTTTATCCAATATCCCGTCCAGTTTTATCAAAAAATTATTATTTTTACACAAAATTTATTGCTTTTATTTTACAATATCTTTGTAAAAACTTATAAAAGCTGTTTTTTAGACCATTGAACATTGATGATTTATGAAAATTTGTGTATCCAAAACTATTATGAATATGAAAATCAAATCTCTTTCTTTATTGATTACGCTTACTTTGGTTTTTTTAATAAATGGGTTGGCTGCTCAAACTAAATGGATAGCAATACAATATGATTACAAAGATAGCCTTCATTTTATAAAACCCAATGGAGAACTTGCATTTTCACTGCCATATTGGATTAAGCCATGTTATAGTACTGAAAAGGAATTCTATATTGGAGAAATTTATAAAATTGATTTTTCTATGGGGGTTATTCCTGTAATGCATGAAAAAAATGCTTATTTTATTGATACTACAGGACAAAAAGTAAAAGAAATTAATTCACCACTAAATTGGGCGTCAAGTTATTATAATGGCTTTTTTAAGGTACATGAACAATTAGATCCTCAAAAGAACCTCATGGTTAATATTAAATTTTATGATGCATTGGGGGATGTTGCTTTTGGTGGCAAAGAATTTCGACAAGCATCTTTTTTTGAAGAAGGTCATGCTATAGTTCAAGAATATAATCCTAAAGAAAATTGGGACAATCAATCCAATCCTTGGCAAATAATTAACACTAAAGGCGAAGTAGTGAAAGATCTTTCTGCTTCTATTGATGGACAAGGATTCTATGAATTAGGCAGTTTTGAACTTGGTCAATGGAAATTAATTTTAAAGAGTTTTAAATATAAATATGTGGATGCTCAGACATTTGAAATGTCTGACAAGAAATATTCCAAAAGTAAAAAACAACAGCTTATTTACAACCAACTAGATTCTATGAGAAACGCCATGAATCTTAGAACGAAATACGAACTCAATTATGAGAAACATTCAAAAATTGATAAGGAACATGCTTGTGATATAAAAGCTAACGATGATTATGGTTTTCTTTTTATTTTCAATATCAAAGAAAATAGATTGGTGAAAGTTTTAAATCCCCAAGGTAAAGAGATTAACTTACCTAATGATGAGACTTTAATTTACACCATAGAAAATTATTGGATCACATCAAAAACAGTAGGAGATTCCACCTTTTATGTTGTAAGGGATGCCATAACTTACAAATTTTTGGGAGAATTAGAAGTGTTACCTTATGCTTTTGAAGAAGGTTATAGTATTTTTTACAGAGACAATTCTTACAGATTTCATTCGAAGGTCGAAAAAGTTATCAATCTCAATAAACAAAAAATATGGCCTCGGACTGAAGAAACTATTCGTTTTAATACGCTGAAAGATGCATTAAACAGACCAGAAAATGTCGTCATTCTAGAGTTGGAAAATATTACACAAAAGCAATGGGATAGCTTGCCAGAATTGCCAAATATCAAAATACTTCGAATAAAAAATAGTGATATTGTTGAAGTATCAACTTGGATGAATAAACATCTGTTCGGATTAACCACCATCTATTTTGAAAATTGTAAATCACTTGTACGAATTTATAGTAAAAAAATAGTTTCCCAAACTGTGGTAGATATTCACATCAATGAATGCCCATTATTGACCAATACAGCAGTGGATATCCTCAGAGCTTTTCCTCAACTCAAATTGATAAAATCTGATTTAAGGCACGATAGAGAATTGCCTAAAAAATATCCACACATAAAATTTGATAGAACTTTGAAGGATTTAGGATCACAAAAGACCAGCAAATGATCCTTCCAGTTTTTAAATTTTGAACTGTTGGAAATCTCCGATACTTCCTGTGTATAAAAGCTCCTGTTTGGCAAGCCTTATCGAGATAATTTATGGATTAAAAAAACAAAAATATTCGTTTGCAAAGTACTTTATAATGAATATCAAACAAATACAAATATAACGCATTGTTTTATAACAATTACACATTAAACAAAAAAGGCCCTGAACTAACGTCCAGAGCCTAACCCATGCAAGAACCAAAACCAAACTTTAACTAAACCTTATTCTTATCCTGCAGCCACACCTTGTGCAATCCCTTCGA
>JBGSOH010000137.1:0-2237 GCA_041739205.1 Saprospiraceae bacterium | reverse complement strand
AGTTCAGACGTGTGCTCTTCCGATCTAATGCATCACCTTCTACAAAAATATTTTTGTACCCAAACCCATCAAGTGATATTATTTATCTTGTAAATCCATCAGATAATGATTTATCACATGTGGAAATATTTGATATCACAGGAAAATATATAGGACAAAAAGTAATAGAAAATAACCAAATTGATATTCTATCGCTCCAATCAGGCATGTACATGGTCAAAATATATGACGGAAAAAATTTGATTTCAAACCAAAAAATAATCAAATTTTAATTCAATAAAAACAACAAAATTATGAGACAATCAAAATCAATCATTCCCTTTTTCATTTGTTTGATGATATTATTTCATTCAAATGTATTTGAAGCTAGGACAATTTATATGCTGACATTTGATGGTATTTTGACTGATACTACAGATATGGATCAGTCTACGACATGGTACACAAGCAGTTATTCTGGCGGTATGACTGCTGATAGAGATTGTGAGTTACAAATAGATTTTGCAAAGGTTGTGCGAGATACGCTTATAAGTGATAGAGTGGCTCGGGTGATTGGTGTGTATCGTGGTGGTACCTATATGCCAGAAAGTGAAATTGTAATATATTCCAAAAGTGGTAAAATGTATTTCCATGAAGACGATACTTGGAAGTTGCTTTATGATTTTACAGCTGATGTTGGTGACACGGTAACTTATCATATTTCCCGTAAGTATCCATATTTTAGCATGCTCTTTATTCCATGTTGTTATGAGCAATATATCATTGACCAAAATCCTTTTCAATTGGTTATTGAAAAAATAGATACCGTTTTTACAATTTCTGGTAAACCATTAAAACGATTTCTTACAAAAAATAGATACAATATGGATAGCCATTCGATGTGGAGAATAGTAGAAAAAGTAGGTTCACTTGCCAAGTTATTTGGAAGCAACGGTAATATTATACCTCCTGAATGCTTTAAAAATTTTCCAACATTTCGTTGTTATTCAGATGATGACTTATCTATTAATTTCGTTGATGAAGAATGTGACAAACTTGTGTCAGTTGCAGATTTGGAGTTATCGGGTATCAGCATCTATCCTAATCCTGGGTTGACGGTTCTAAATATGAAAAAAGATAATAATAGGGATTTTCTTTTTACCATTACCAATGTAGCTGGTCAGATACTTACATCTGGACAAGTAGATAATCAACTAGAAATATCGACTATTGACTGGACATCTGGTATGTACTTAATAAACATATCTGATAATCATGGTAAACGTTTCGTTCAAAAATGGGTAAAGATGTAAGATCATCGTTTCTACACACCACCAAACAAAAGCGAGACGCTTTTACTAACCCAAGCTTAGCGAGGATGCGAAGCTTATCGAGGTGCCTTCAGCTACAAGCTACTTCTTATCATATTTCCTAAATACCAAACTACTCGACAACATACCATAGATTACCACAGATATGGAGCTGACGGGCATCAAGATTGCAGCTACTACAGGTGATAATTCTCCACGTACTGCAAAATAAAGTCCTATGACATTGTACAACAATGCTAGTCCAAACGCTCCCACTATGATCCAACGTGCATCCTTCAAGAAAGTAAGGTAATCAAGAAGCGACCCAAAAGATTTGGCACCTAATATGGCATCACACGCAGGTGTAAAGTTATTAGAGTCTTCAGAAATGACTATACCCACATCGCTTTGCATAAGCGCACCTGCATCATTAAGTCCATCACCTATCATGAGTACTTTGTGCCCTTGTTCTTGTCGAGACTTGATATAATTTAGTTTGTCCATAGGTGTTTGGTTAAAAATCATGGATGCTTCTTTAGGAAAAAACGTCTCTAATCTTTCTTTTTCTCGATCATTGTCACCTGACAAAATACTGACATTATAAGACTTACCTAAAGTAGAAACGAGTCGCTCTACACCTTGTCTCAGACTATGTTTTATCTCAAATTGTGCACACTCTGATCCATTGATTTCTACGATCACACTATGCCTTTTTTCGCTATTATTGTCATTATAAATAAATGCCGCAGAACCTAAACGTATTTTGTCTTCTCCTATTTGAGCTATCACACCTTGTCCTGGCAACTCTTCAAATGACTTTAAATCAGAAGTGAAATCACCTGGTAAACTTGTGAATATCGCTTTGCTCAATGGATGATTTGACTGAAAAGCAACACTTTTTATCAAGAAAATTTCTGCTAAATCTGGCTCACCTGAGACCATAGTTGC
>JBGSOH010000130.1:0-26977 GCA_041739205.1 Saprospiraceae bacterium | reverse complement strand
AAAACTGCTGTAAAAGATAGCAGTGCACTCATGTTTGCTTTGATAGGTGATACTCAGCGAAATAATGACACACCTTGGGCTTGGGGTAAAATAGCGGAGAAAGTATGGCAAGACAGACCAAACTTTGTAGTACATGTAGGTGATCTAGTGGACAAAGGACTGAAAAAAACGGACTGGACAGAACACTTTTTTCCTTATGGTCATATACTGATGAATCGCATTCCTATTTATCCCGTTTTGGGCAACCATGAGCAAGATTCGCCACTTTATTATGACTATATCGTGGCACCTGCGCCTGAGTATTACTACACTTTTACTTATGGTAATATACAGTTTTTTATGATTGACTCCAATAGAGATCTTTATGAAGGCTCTGAACAGTACAATTGGCTTGAATGGGAGCTTTCTAAATCTACTGCAACATGGAAGATAGCCATGCATCATCATCCGCCATATACTTCAGATAGTAATGATTACGGAGATACTGCTAAGGAACTGTCTAATCTTGGCTCAAAATCTAGAAACTTAGTACCCTTGTATGACAAATATGGCTTGGATTTTTGTCTGTATGGACACACCCATTTATATGAAAGAAGTTGGCCAATGACCAATGATCGGATCAATACCAAAGATGGCATCATTTATATCAATTCTGGTGGTGCAGGAGGATATATTGAAGATTTCGCTCCGACTAGGAGTTGGTTTACTACGGAGCTACAGGCTGTCCATCATTACTGTACATTCAATATTTATCAAGATCAATTGATATTTAAAGCCATTGATCATGAAGGTAGATTGATCGATGCCTTTCAGATGGAAAAAAACAAAGACAAACTCAAAATTGTCAAGATGCCTCCCGGAGTAAAAATAGAAACATCAGGTCCTGTTTTTGAAAAAAGTACTTCTGTCACTTTGTCTGCAGCAATGGATGATTTATTGATCTACTATACGACTGATGGTACAGAACCTACCGATAAAAGCAGTCGATATAGTCAGCCCATCACGGTAGATAAAACGTGTACGATCAGAGCAAGAGCATATACTAAGGATGGCAACCAAAGTAGAATCACCCAACAGTCAGTCAAAAAAATGAGTCCGCAAGCACCAACTGTAAAAAAGGATTTTGTCAAAGGACTTAACTATGCCTATTATGAAGGAGATTGGAAAAATATTCCTGATTTCTCAAAGCTTCAGGCTGTAAAAACGGGTAACATGCAAACGCTGAATCTATCTACAGTAGCGCACAGAGAAGATAACTTCGGACTAGTGATAGAAGGATATATTGATATACCAGAAACAGCTATCCGCACGTTTTATATCAACTCTGATGATGGCTCAAAACTGTATATCAATGATGAATTGCTCATAGATCACGATGGAGATCATAGCGCCATGTCCAAAACTGGTCAAACCATATTGGCGAAGGGGGAACATAAGATTAAGATAGAATACATGGAATTCAAGGGATCTCAACATCTACAAGCGGGATACCTAGATAGTAATAAAAATGAAATCCCTTTTACACCATTTGAATTGTGGAGGTAGTAAACAATAAGTATTAAAATTTTAGTTTGTTAGTTAATAAATTATGTAAACAAACGATAATAAATCGTGTTTTTGGCTCTGATTTTGATATAATATTTGTTGAATTAAATTACTAGTCCAACTTTAGGTGGATTCAAACAATAATGCATCATTGTTGAAACTGTCTGCAACTAGTGGCAGAAACATACACCATCGGATTCGAATTTTTCAGCTAAATCTTCTTTATGAGTTATAAAAAGAGTTTTTATAACTCAATAATGAGTGACAATATGAGTTATTAACTAAACTTTATAGCTCAATTTTAGTTAATATCTAAGTTATAAATGCTTTGCTTCATTTATTTGATGAAGTGAGATACTTTACACATTGTTTAATTAAAGATGCTAAAATGAAGTGGATTTGGGAACTTCCTAACTGGCCTAATTATGAATTTGAATTCGATACTCTAAAACGAAGAGAAGAAAAATATTTGCTCAATGTAGGCAGGCAGATGGGTTTGCTACAGCATATTGATGATTCTTTAAAAGATGATCTGAAAGTCAGCCTATTAAGTGAAGAAGCATATTCAACATCTCACATTGAGGGTGAGATATTAGATAGAGAATCTGTAATAAGTTCCATTAAAAGAAACTTAGGTTTAAAAGTAGATTATAAAAAGTCATCACCGTTTGAGGCAGGAGTAGCAGAATTAATGGTAGATATTTTTAAAAACTTTAATAGACCACTTGAGCATGATTTGTTTTTTGATTGGCATAAAATGTTGATGAATGGAAGGAGAGATATCGAATATATAGGTGCATATCGAGCTCATGATGAGCCTATGCAAATCATTTCAGGTAGTTTTTCTAATCCCAAATTGTATTATGAAGCTCCACCTTCGCATATAGTTAAAAGCGAAATGGATTCTTTTATTCAATGGGTAAATACAAACTTAAGTAATAAAGATGACTTACCAACCCTATTCTTTGCATCAATAGCACATTTGAGATTTGAACACATACATCCCTTTGAAGATGGAAATGGAAGAATTGGCCGCGCTTTGGCGGAACATATCATTTCCCATAGACTAGGACAGCCTAACTTCAATTCGATTTCAAAAACCATCAATATGGACAAAAAAGCCTACTATGGTTCAATACAAGGCACAAATAATAGCTTGAATATTCAAAAATACCTTGATTACTTCAGCGATTTACTATTGAGAGCTCAGGAATTAACGATCAAGTCAATAGAATTGGTCATTTACAAATCTAAAATATTTCACAAGTTTGAATCTCAACTAAATGATAGGGAAGTCAAAGTTTTGCTTCGCATTTTTGATGAAGGGACGACTGGTTTTAAAGGAGGTCTGTCTGCCGCCAATTACAAATCAATAACCGGAGCCCCAAATGCAACAGTAACTCGTGATTTACAGCACCTTGTGAAACTAGGCATACTTTATAAAACCGGAATGCTGAAAAGCACAAGATACTATCTGAATGAAAACTCATAAGGGGGAGGCCTGTGATGCATTTCTAACCGCGATCGACGAAATTTACAAGCCCAATCATACGTTCTCCCGCTGGAGATTTATCCTATAGTGTAAGAATTCATAAAATAGGACATCGCAGTTGCATTGCTTGTGCAGCTAAAGCGCTATTGTGACGATCTTGTTTTTATAGATATAATTACTCAGTGTTTAATTGTTTAAAGGTCTCTTTTTATTTCCAGAAGAGTGTATCCATCAAATCTCCAAATGATAAAATCGTACATCGGGTCCCCCCATATATTGTTCGGTCACGTCTTCGAAGCCTAGTTTTTGTAGCAACAGTTTAGATGGTAGGTTGCCGTCTTGGATGTATGCCAATACCAATGATCTACCTAAGTCGTTTTTTACAAAATCAAAGATGTTTTGGACAGCTTCTGTAGCATAATAATTCCTTTGATAGTCATTTCCTATGGCAAATCCCAATGAACATTTCCTATCCAAGTCACCAATCTGTTCTCTCGAAAGCTCGTAGATGCTGATGACACCAATGTAGGTATCGCTGTCTTTAAGTCTTATCAACCAATCATGACCTGCAAGTTTGGATTGTGTAGTTCTCAATTGTTGCATTTCTTTATAGTATTTTTTTAGTTTTTTAAGGTCCTTGTAGTCCTCAGTTACGTAAGGGTTATCATCTTCCTTAAATATTTTGAGAAGCTTATTGACATTTGTCTCGTCCACCAATTCATACACCAATCTTTCGGATGGATTTACTTTGTCAAATAGATGGTTTTCGTACATGATGATATAGACTGTTTGAAAAATGGTGCGAACATAAGACATGAAATCACATTCGGTAGTGTATTTTATGTTAAGTTTTTATAAAATATGTTTGGATAAAATTGCTTAAAGAATTAATTACTCGATAAAAGTTGTGTTTATCGCGCATTTACAATTATAGATTTTAAGTAAAATTATTACATTTGCGATTTGAAATAAATAAAATTATGAATTTTAGTATGAAATACTTGAATAAAGTAATCTTAATATCATCAATAGCACTTGTTGGATATTTGGCAAATTTACTACTCTATTATGTAGAATATAAAATGTACTCAATAGGATACATCTTAGAAATTTTTAACTTTTTAAAACCTAACACTGGGTTGGGTTTTTTTATGTCATTTGATACTCGGCCTAATTTTTTTAATCATAAAATTTATTTACTCGATACAATATTAGGCTTAGTGTTTTTTTTGGGTTTAGTGCAATACATAATTTCAAAGGAAAAAAAATATAATTTATTGGCATTTGCTTTTTCAATTGTTTTTTTGTCTTCATTGATTAACATTTTAATGTATAGTACTATTGTTTTGATGCCTGATTTAGAAAACAGTACCTTTGTTTTTAATAATTTTATGAGTTCCAAATATTTTATCTTTAATAATATAACATGGGCATCTTTTTCTTATTACGTATTGAAACCTTTAGTTTATAATACAAAAAAATTAACTACTCTTGATGGTAATTTTACAAAAATCCACCATGGAAGGTACTCGATATTTACAATTTTAGATTTGATATTAGCAATATTGATGTTTACACCTCTATTAATGCTATACCTTGGTAGTGAGCTACACTTCTTAGAAACAATAGGTTTGGTGAAAGTGAGTTTAGTAATTATGATAATAATGTCTATTTTTTTGTACAATATATTATTTGATACCCAATTTGGATCTACCCCAGGGAGATTCCTTTCCATGAAGTTTCTTTTAAACAAGCATCAAAAATTTTTAGATACAAAGAATAGTTTCTTAAGAACTTATTATAATATTTCAATAAATAAAAAAGCAGAAACTTCAGAATGGCAGTTATATAAAATACTTGAAATAGATCCTAAATCCAAAATGAACCCATATTTTATTTCTTCGGCAATACTTATAATATTTTCAGGATTCATTTTCAATTATATGCACAATAAAAATCACTATAACAAAGAACAAGCTTTTTCAGAAAAAAATAAATACAATTTTATATTGACGAACCTAAATTTTCTTGACAATACCACTATAATGGAACTTTGCAATAAAAACAATTCAGATAAACTTTACATAAAAATTAAAGATATTGAGGAAGATAGTTTTAAATTATATCTTTTAACTTTAAAAGATACATACATCAAACATGCTTTTCAAATTCAAGACATTTTTTCAAAAATAAATAGTGACTCATTATATACTTTTAAAACGCATAAGTCCTTTTTTAATAATAAAAATGTTGGTTTACAATATTCAAAATTATATCCTTGCAAATACAATTTAAAATTTAATAATATAAATATTCTTGATTCATTTTGTATCAAATCTGTCTTTAATTTTAATCTACCAAGTTTATTTTTGGATGGAGTTTGGGTATCAAGAGAATTAAATGATAAGAAAATAATAGAGCTATCAATTGAAAATTTTGGTGAAGAAGGATATATAACAAATGTCAAATCATTAATTGGCGACATTAAATTTGCAGGCGAACTTCCTCTAAAATTAATTAGCCCAAAAGCTCAAATGTCATCGCCTCGATTTAAAATAGAATTAGAAAATTATTGGAATGAAATCAAATTCGAATTTATCATCGTAAATGATATTTCTACACCAAATAACGAACAAAAATATATCGTTTCAGGGAATATTTATTCATTAAAAATGGAAAGAGTCCAATAGATATTTGGCATTAATTAGTTTAATATTTGATAAAAACCAAAACTTATCGAAGATGATATAATTCGAAAGGGCCGTTAAGAATTATTTCACTAACTATTTTGGTAAACCAGTGTGTGTATTCTTCGGTTTTCGAGAGCGTATAGTTCAAAAGATTGCTATTTTAGATTTTACAAAAACGTTCTCTAAATCTGGGCATCATGTTCATTCCTTCCCCCATGTTAGGCATAATAAAAAAAAGCCCCCACCATCGTGAGGGCCCAATCATTAAAAGCCACATTAACAATTAAAAGTATGCTTATAGTGCTAAAAAGAAAATGAAATGTTTGATGGAAATAAATTATTTCAAATGCCACATTAAGGTATTGATATCATCTCCTCCTTGTCTGCTTACTGCTTCTAGTCTATTCGGACCATTCAGACCTTGCTCGATGATCGGATAGATAAATCTGACAGGTATTTTACCACCATTTTGATTAGAAATAGCAGGTTTTAAAGTTGGGATTTTAGTTCTTCTCCAATCAAACCATGCTTCCATACCTTGGTAGAAAAATGATATCCACTTTTGGAAACCTATTTTCTTCAGGTTATCATCTGCATTTGATGTAAGTTTTACTTCTGATTTATCCATATAGTTGCTTGGTGTGGTCAAACCATAAAAGCCGAATGATGCATTAATACCTGCTTGATAATAAGTATTTGCTTCACCTGTGATCCATCCTTTTGCAACTGCTTCTGCTAGTAAAAACTGTAACTCTGCATACGTCATGATCACACCTTTAGCGATGCTCAAGCCTTGTGTAGTCACTGCATTTTCGTAATAGATATCACTGATTCTAGATTGGTTTTCAGCACCACCTGCATAATCTTGAGATATAGTTTCATCCAAACCATTGGGTATTCCTATATATTCAGGATTTGCGGTACCCTCTGTTTTTGGGGTTGCCCTAAAATAAATGGTTAACCTCGGATCTGATAGGGACACTAAAGTATCCAACATAAACTTGCTCGCTCTGAATTCATTAAACGAACCACTTCTTGCAGAAAACAATGGAAACTGATCTGGAGCTGTAGCCCTAAAAGTATAAGTGGCATTATCTTCGTTGCCTACAAATAATGGATTGGCAGATGCATTATTGATGATTTCTGTCAACTCTGCAGCAGGTGATTTTTTATTAGATATTCTTACCAGATATCTTACTCTAAGAGCATTAGCTAGTTTTCTCCACTTACTCAGATTGCCAGCATAGATCAAGTCACCACCCACTATACCTGAAGTACTTCCTAGCAGTTGATTGGCTTCTTTTAAGTCTGCCAGAATACCTGCATAAACAGCCTCTTGGCTGTCATATTTTGTGTAAAATATACCATCTTTTGCTTTGATAGCTTCGCTGTAAGGTACATCGCCATAAGCATCTGTGATCAATGAAAACATCCATGCTCGCATTATGAGAGCTACTGCTTTTGTTCCATTGTCATTAGTACTTTCTGCGGCTATAATAATGTTTTGGATATCTCTGAGTTTACTATAAGTTGTATTCCAGATGCCATTGATTTCTCCCCATAAGTATCTGTCTTCATTTACGAACTGATTTTTGGCCGTGTGTTGAATGACGATATTGCCTATTCCCCAACCTTCGCCAAGTACTTGATTGATCATATCTCTTTGGATATCAGGAAGAAGCAGTTGTGGTGTCACCTTTTCTGGTGCGTTGTTGTTGGTATTAATTTCTTCAAAATCCTTGGTACAAGATATGGTGACCATACTCAAAATCAAGGCTACCAAAAATATATTTAATTTGTTCATCTCTCTTAAAATTAATTTGTTGATTATTAAAATTTCAAACCTACATTCACACCAATACTTCTAGTGGAAGGTATCGCTACTGACTCTACACCTGGTATGATGGTGCCACCTGAGGTAGAAGCCGTTTCAGGATCTACGTGAGGAACTTTAGACCATAACATCAAGTTTCTACCTACTACAGAAAGGGTGATGTCACGTACGCCTGATTTACCCAATATTTTGTTTGGAATGGTGTAAGAAAGTTGTACTTCTCTCAATTTTGTAAAACTAGCATCATAGATTACACCTTCTACTAATCTTCTACCTAAAGTATAACTTGTATGCCATTCTCTAGCAGATAGTTTGGTTGTATTTGGTGCAAATGAACCGTCAGCACCTTGTACTACACCATCTCCAATTACACCATTGCCTTCTAGACTAAGGTCATATCCATTTTCTCTACCTTCTAGCGTCTCGACAATGATACCACCTTCTCTACCTACTGTCTGAGTGTGGGAGTAGATTTCTCCACCTTGTCTTGTATCAAATAATACACTCAATCCTATGCCTTTGTAGCTGAATGTATTTCTAACACCTGCCATCCAATCTGGATTGTAATTGCCCAGTTTAATTCTTTCTGTGGTTGCTACTGGTTTTCCATTATCAGAATAAACAACTTGACCTACATATTGACCTGTGGCATCGTAATACTTATCCTTTGGATCAGAAGATACTCTTTCATACCCTATACCATACATGTCACCCATTCTTTCGCCTACACGAGCTTCTACTGTGATGTATCTATCGGCCATAACATAACTCTTAATTTCTTGTTTTGATATAGGGTCTGTGAAAAGTTCTTTAACGGTACTTCTATTGGCAGACCAATTGACATCAATATCCCATGTGAAGCCTGTAGGGTTTTTGAATGGTGTAAGGTGAAGGACTGCTTCTACACCACTGTTTTGGATAAGACCTGCATTGATTACTCTTGATGAATATCCTGTAGTGTTACTCAATTGAATAGGAAGGATTTGGTTACGACTATTTGAATTGTAATAAGTCAAATCTAAACCTACTCTATTTAAGAAGAATTTTAACTCTGTACCTATTTCAAAAGATGAACTGATTTCAGGTTTAAGATCAGCATTGGGTAGTGCTGAAGACTCTTCGAAAGCAGGAAGACCATTGGCAGCTGTTTGTGCATTGTAAGTTGCTAATAATTGGTAAGGATTTGTATCATTTCCCACTTGTGCATAACCCACTCTTAGTTTACCAAAAGAAAGAGAATTATTGTCTAAATTAAGTAATTCTGAAAATACTAAACTTGAACTTGCACTGTAATAAAGGTAGCTATTATTGTCCGTAGGTAAGGTACTTGACCAGTCATTTCTTAAAGATAAATCAAGGAATAAATAGTCTTTGTAACCAAGATTACTGAATGCATACAAACTGTTGATTCTTTTTTGAGAATTAAAAGCATAAGACTGAATGGCTACTTTACTATTATTCAGAGAGTAGATGCCAGGTACAGCTAGTTCGGGTGCACTTACATCAGATAGATTAAATCTTTGGTCCAATCTATTTCCACCCAAAGATACTGAATAAGAGAAATCTGAATTGCTCTGTGGTGCAAAAGCCAATAAGAAGTCTGTATTGCGCTCTTCAGAGAATATCTTTTCTTCACGGTAGCTACCTAATTTAAATCGCTGAGTACTATAAGCTCTTTTTCTAGCTCTGAACTCATTATTGATATCTGTACCACTTCTAAGCATCAAACTAAGTGCAGGCGTGAATTGGTAATTTAAAGATAGATTTCCGAATACACGATTTAAGTCTTGGCTATTAGTATTTTCATACACATTAAAATATGGATTGTCATGGTAATTATAGTTAAAATTATATTGATTGACCCCTTCTCTACCAGATTGCCAGTAGTTTTCTAATGCAGACATACTCGTATTTCTTGGGAACCAACAGTTGAATAAGTACATGATATTTTCAGTACCATAACTTAAGTTTGGTCTATTTCCACTTTTATTATTCATGATGTTGACATTCATTCTTACTTTAAATTTGTCTGTAAGATTGTAACCACCATTGAGTGCTGTAGTGTATCTGTTTAGGTCTGTATTCGGTACGATACCTGTTTGGTTTAATGAGGTAAACGATACTCTGAAATCAGATTTATCATTGCTACCAGAGAATGCAATATTATTGGTATAAGCATGTCCTGTCTGGAAGAAATCTTTGATATTATCAGGTTGTGCAGTAAATGGTGTAGCATTGATCGTACCCCTTTGTTGCAATTGAGCTGCAAGGGATACAGGTCCAATTACATTATATAAATTGCCCACATCTCCAGCCCTGAAACCATTGCTTGTAGGCGAGTCATATTGCGCAATCAACTGTCCATCCATTCTTGGTCCCCAACTTTCGTCTACACCGTCACGTAGTCCACCACCGTTACCATCTACAAAGTTGAACTCACCATTTAGACCTTGTCCATAAACATTCTGGTATTCAGGAAGTCTAAGGGCATTTTCGAATGCAATCGTAGAATTAATGGATATACCAAGACCTTTGTTACGAGCACCCGTTTTTGTTTTGATTACGATGGCACCATTGGCAGCTCTTGATCCATATAGGGCTGTAGCACTTGCACCTTTCAGTACAGTCATGGTTTCGATGTCATCAGGATTTACAAAACCTGCACCATTACCATAATCTGCTTCTTGGAAGCTACGTCCAGATGAACCATTAAATTGATTGGTAATAGGCACACCATCCACGATAAAAAGTGGTTGGTTGTTATTGATGTTAAGTGAACGCTCTCCTCTGATACTTACTCTAGCAGAAGCACCGATACCACTTGGATTGCCTACGATGGTCACACCTGCTACCTTACCAGCAAGGGAATTTAGCAAATTGGTTTCTCTAGCCTTAACTAAGTCATCACCTTTGACGTCTTGTACAGCGTATCCTAGCGCTTTTTTCTCTCTTTGGATACCAAGAGCCGTCACCGTGACTTCGCTAAGTCCTACAGCATCTTCTTCCATGGTAGCCATGACAAACGTTTGATTATTAAGTGGGAAGGTAATTGTTTTGTATCCCACGTAGCTTAGGACCAAAGTTGTAGATGCATTCGTCACGGATAGTTCGAAGTTTCCTTCAATGTCAGTAATGGTGCCAGTTGTAGTTCCTTTTTCGACCACAGATGCGCCAATGAGTGGTGCACCGTTAGCGTCTTTTACTAATCCTGTGACCTTCACTTGCCCAATGGAAAAGCTGGAAAAAAATAATACCATGAGCATGGATAGCAACAAGGTAGGTGTTTGTTTTGGTGTAAGCATTTTGAATTAATTTTTATTAAATTAAATAATGCGCAAAGGTGAAAATGCATCGTTAACAGAAAGTTGCTTAATTATTATGAAGGTATGATGTAATTGTTAAGCCAATGTTTTTAATGTTAAGGGATTGGTTTTGGGAGAGAGGAGATTGAAGAGATGAGAGATGAATGATGAATGATGAGTGATGAAATTCTGGTTAGTAGTTATTGGAAATTTGTTAGAAAAAAGTGAGTCAATGCGATGTGGCTAATTAGCAAGGAAGTTTTTTTATAGTTTTGATCAAAATTATCTAAATTTATAATATTGATGGGCACAAATTGGAAGAATCTGTTTTTAAACAGTGGGAAAATGCTTTAAAACTGCAAATAAATGAGAAAATACATGATAATACTACATAAAATCAATCATCTCAGTCGACGCTAGTGGGATCTAATGGGAACTCAGTGGGAACTCGTGGGAACTCGGTGGGAACTTAGTGGGAACTCGGTGGGAATGTGGTGGGAGTATAGTCGGAACGTGTAGGGAGCATGTACGGAACATGTACGGAGTTGATACGGAGTAAGTGTGGAGTATCTATTGCGTTCCTATGGAGTTCCTACGGTGTTTCATCAGGAGAACGTCGGGCCATGGTCGGGGGAAGGTCGGGGGAAGGTCGGGACAAGGTCGAG
The DNA here is from genome assembly GCA_041739205.1 of Saprospiraceae bacterium. Classification (GTDB taxonomy): domain Bacteria; phylum Bacteroidota; class Bacteroidia; order Chitinophagales; family Saprospiraceae; genus OLB9. The sequence goes on along the minus strand of JBGSOH010000130.1, from coordinate 15,449 downwards.
AGACAACCAAAATTTGTCTCGTCCTAAAATAGCTACACAGGTTAATTAAATAATCCTACAATAACTTTACACTATGCAAAAATAAAGTAAATATCAATATACTGCTTATAATTGGAATTTATTTTGTAGAAAATAACTTTGATATAGATATCATTATACATCTAATATGCAATGGACATTTTTTAAAGTAATCAAAATCATATGGGTCAGCGCTGGTATATTATTTACAACTTGGTTGTTTTATTCCATGCAAGCAAAAGGTGTATCACCTGCTTATTTGCAATCTGATGATTTAATGGCTTTTGAAGATAACGATGACTTTTACGCCTTTACGCCAAATACTACATATGACAAGGTTTTCATTTTTTATCCGGGTGCGCTAGTGCAACCAAAGGCATATATTCCGCTTTGTAGGAAAATAGCTGAAAAGAATATCAAAGTCTATTTGATAAAAATGCCATGGAGGCTTGCCATAAAGGGATACAAAAAACCGCTAGATTTGGGCATATTAAGCGATCGCACAAAAACATATATCTTGGCAGGTCACTCTCAAGGAGCAAAAATGGCAGCACAATTTGTATTTGAAAACAAAAATGCTATGGACAAATTAGTTTTGATAGCTAGTACGCACCCAAGAGACATCTCTTTGGCAGATAGGAGTATACCCATTCTGAAAATCTATGGCTCACATGACGGTGTAGCAGATGAAACATCCATCATGGATAATAAATCAAAACTTCCTAAATCAACCAAGTTTGTCCGTATCGATGGAGCAAATCATGCGCAGTTTGGGTATTACGGATATCAATTAGGGGATAATACAGCCACTATTAGTAGAGAAGAACAACAAGAAACAACTGTCACAAACATATTGAACTTTATCATGGACTAAAAAGTGTTTATTGTAATTTGATATTATGACATTCTAATACACTTGGGTGTAAATTTCATGGTGGATGGTGCCTGCGTTGTTGGGATAGTACTCTTGTTACAGAACTATATCAAACACACCCCTTAACAAAGCAAATTTGTAAGTTGCTGTTTTAGCATCCCTTTCTATGATCTTACTGATATTTTTGAAAACTTGGGTATCCACAGTAGAGTTAAAAAGGATTTATGAATTTAAGTATAAATATGATTGAGGAGGAAGTACATTAAAATCATCCTTTAAAGACATCGGCTTTTTATATCTCTTTGTATTTTTAATTTTAATGGCGTGCGCTATTAATCTATTTTCAAAATACTCATGAAAATATATTTCTGAAATCCCAGAATATTTCTTAGTTAATTCCCAAATTTCATTTGGCGATGAACTTAGGATGTCATCTATCTCAAATTCACCAATAACTTGTTGGACTGGTGAAGATGCATAGACAACTACAGTTCGTATATCTGGATTCTTGAAAATGACTTTTCGGAACTCAAATTTTTTTTCGCCATCAAATATTTTGAAAGCAAACTCTGGTTTAATCGATAATAAAACTTTCATCACTTTTTGTTGCTTTTAGAATATTATTAAATTGTTCTTTTGTAATTTGTTTAAATCCTCTTGGAGCATCATTTACGCCACTTAAAACTTGTAAATCAATTAATTCTTTCATATTAATTCTGTGTGGAAATGAGTAAATGTATAAAAACCTAACTACAAAAGGTTTGGTCTTAGAATACTTCCAAATAGCGCGAAGTTGATCTTCTGGGAAAACGCTGCTCTTTCTACAATACAAGATAAATTCATCTTCATTCAAAAAATCATATTTAATTTCTTGAACTAACCCGATAGTTGAAACAACACTTTTATAATATCCACCAGTCATATAAAATACAATAATGTCCCCTATTTTTGGATGTGGAGTCAATGCTCTTGAAACGTAAACTTTATTTATTGCGTTTCTGTGTGGAAAATCTTCAATGAAATCTTTTGGAGATTCCGTATTCAAAATGGAATCAGGTAACAACTCTGTATGATAATCCGGATATATTGGTACAATAAAACAATCTTTCTTCCTTGAAATAAAAGGGTAAGATTGTTTCAAATTACTTTCAATAACTTTTTTAGTGAAATCTCTTAGATAAACTAGCTCATCATTTTTCTTCCCCCATAATGCAAAGCCCCATTGTTCAAGCAAGTCAATTAATCGCCTTTGCTCATCTCTCTTATCAAAAATTGTCACATATATTTCATCAACTTTGTTTTTGATGGCATTGTCAAAAATAATTTTTATAAATCTCTCCCCAAGTCGAAATCCATTATTTATAACTTTAAATGTACCAACTTTCAATCTTTTCTTAGGAGTAAAAACTGGACTTATATCTAAGTACTTTTCATCTGCATCTTCAACTTTAAGATATAGGAAAGATAATAACAGACCATTATTAGAGTTTACTGTAATGTAAGCTTCTTCATCGTATTTTTTAATAAACCATTTTTCAAAACCATTATAGTCTTCCTTTAGGCTGGCGAAAAAATCATCATCAAGATTTATTCTTCCAAATTTCAATTTTTGAACATTTAGAACTTTATAATTCACCAAATCTGGATGCTCAGCAAAGGTCTTTTCAAGAAAAGAATCTATTGTAAAAACTTTATCTGCAATTCCTAATGCATCAGCTTTCCTGCGAATTTTTTTATCCTCAGTTATCAGAATATCAACTCTACCAACAAAAACTTCATTTAATAATTGAGTATCAATAATATCATTTTCGTTTACATCAATTTTATCTGAAACAGATTTCAATTCCTGTTGAAGCGGAGAAGGTATTTCTATCCTTTCATAACTGTCTAGCTTAATTTGAAATGCATCGACCGTTTGTTGGTTTTTATATTTTTCAATCTCAGATACAGTCAGAGAATGAACACATTTAGTGTATTTCGCTCTTTCCAACCAACGATACAAAATACCGACATCTTGATTTACAACTCTTGATGCCTCTCTATGGATGATTATATTTGTGTCTAAAAGTGCTTTCATAATTAAGTGTGCTTTTGTTTAAATATTTTTTCAGTAAATCTTTTGATTGGAGATTTACCATTATTTTTCTGAAGCCAATCTTCATAGTATTCCGTTTCAGAATGAGCTAAATTAATTGCAAACTCTATTCCCATAACAACCAATATAAAATACATAACTCTATCTTTAGTGTAGAGTATATCCATTTCGTGAAGTATTTCATATGGCTCTGGATGATGAATTGGATCAACAAACCTTGTTTCTTCACCATAAATTCTTCTTTGATGATATTTCCATAACTCTCCTTTCCCAAACCTTGCATAGTTTCTAATTGGATCTAGTTGTTTATTAGAAATTATTTCTTCAATCCAATCTTCATCATTTTTAATTCGATCGGTTAGCATTTCCAAAGCTACTTTAGCTAAGAATCGAGAAACCTCATAGTCACTTTCTTCGGGTTGATTAACAATTGGAATAACAAGTTTATTAATTTTACCTTCCTTTATTAGGTTTATTATGTTTTTGTCTTTTGAGTCAAATATAATTCCCTTGTCATCAAGCCATACATTTGCCCAGCCACCATCTTTATGTGGAAACAAAGTCCTATCAGGAACAAGTCTATCTTTTTTAGTTTTAATGATATTCCTATATCTAACATTTTTAAAATAAGGTTTTTCTAAAACCAATTTCTCTATTTTAGTTGCGAAATAATTATTGCAACTATCACAAACAATGCCTTTTTGTAGAATGTGCGATTTATTTCCTAAACTTTCAGGTATTATATGCTCAACAGATATAGAGTTGGTGCTGTCATTCTTGCAAAAAATACATCTCATTTTTTGTTTCCAATTTTAGTTAATAACCAAAACCAACCTTTATTTAACTGCGAAGTAATTAAGGGTAATGTAAAATAAATGAGTGTTGCCAGTGCAATTCCAAGAGCTATATAAATCTCATTTGGTAATACTTTCCAAACATTAAGCAAGGAGATTTCAGGAACGAATGTTTTACGGTATGCTGGAATAAATAATAAAACACCACAAATTATGTTGATTAAAATTGCCAAAGCGAATTGCCCTGGGCCAATACGTTCTTTTGAATAAATGGAGAAGAAAGAAAATGATTCAGTGTTTTGTTTTTTATTGAACACAACAATTAGTTCATCTTTTTTTACTCGCTTGTCACCAAGGTATTTATTGAATGAGTCATACTCTAATGTTCTGACATTTTTTAATGATGAATTATCAAAGAAGACAATATCATATTTGTTAGGTAAAATATTGAATGAAAAGCAACTCTTTATTTTGCAAAATTCCTTATCGCTAAAAAAGACAACTTTGTCATCTGGGATGTTCCTGCGTTCATTCACCTTTATATCGTAAATGATAGTGGATTTGCTTATTCCTTTTTTACGCATTGAGATATAAGGAATCGTTGGTTTAATCCAAAACCTGAAATATACATTTGGCTTTTCTGCTGAATTGTAATCTATATAAGGTTGTAGATTAATAGTGGCTGTTATAAGTTTGTCAGAAGTTTTATCTATCGTTACTGGAATAACGCATAGTTCGTTTCTATCTGAAAACTTATGTATTACACCAAGTTTATTTCTCCCACCATCTAAAGAATTTGTAGTGCTGATTGAATCATTGAAAATAAATCTGCTATTTTCTGCAATGCTTAACTTGTCGTATAAATCCATCACTTCACAAGTTTTTGTGAACCAAGGAATAAAGACGGAAATTGAAAGTTGAATTGATTTGATAGATTCTTTTGCCACTTCAAAGCCGAATTCAACTAATGAACTGTCATTGTTAAATTCCCAAGTGCAAATATGAAAACGCTCAATTTGAACAGGTTTGTTTTTTTCAGTGAATATGAAGAATGAATTTTCCATTTTATATTTTCCTTAAGTGGTTGAATAATTTCATAAATCCAGAACTTTGTTCTATAAATATCGAAACATCTAATGTCTTTGATAACTGTTTTGCGTATTCTACTTCGCAGTTTTGTAATTGTTCCAAAAGTTCAAATTTATATATTTTATTATCCCTATTTTCAAGTCTGTTTTTAATTTCAATAATGTCATCTAAAATTACACAAATTGCTTTGGGGCTAATTTTAAGAAAGACTTCCATCGAAATTTTTTCAATCGTATTATATTTATTTAGTAGACAATAATGACCGTCTAACAGATACGTTTTATTGTTTTCTATGGAGTTTTCTAACCCTTTTAACAATCGTTCTTGAGTTTCAGGGATATCTCTTACATTTTTGGTTTTCGAATCACCATTTATATCTTTCCATTTTATAAGTTCACTGGCAGATAAATATTCCCAATTCAACTCTTTACAAATTTGCTGACAAATAGTACTTTTTCCTACTCCATGTATGCCTCCAACGAAAATTATATTATCAAACATTTAGAAAGAATAATATTTAATCATCCAAAATCTGATGGCACCCACCATGTTTTTTCCTACTCCTAGCCTGACTACGGCATCTTCGTCTTTAAATTTTTTGCCTAAAATTACATAATCATAGCCCTTTTTGAGCCACAAATTCCTGCAAGCGAAGGTTTCGTGGCCTGAAAAGGTATATTTTATATTAGCTGTAACCATATTTTTGTCTCTGTGTACCGTTTAACGGCAAAGTTACAAGATATATCATAAAAAATTAAATATTTCTTAATTTCATGTCTGAAATATAACTACCAAACTATTTGAAAGTAAAAAAGTCCGTACGCATTGGGATGATACAAAGGAAAGATGGTTTTTTAGTATAGTGGAAATTATTGGCATACTTACTGACCAGCCTTCCAATGATAGAGCACGAAACTATTGGAAAGTATTGAAAAACAGGCTTTTGAAAGAAGGAAATGAAACGGTTACAAATTGTAACCAGTTGAAACTTCAAGCAGAAGATGGCAAAATGAGATTAACTGGTGTTGGGGATGTAGAACAAATTTTCCGCCTAATCCAATCCATCCCATCTCCCCTACTCCACCAATACCAATTTCACCTTAAACGGCAATGTGTCTTTCGTACCTGATAGGATGTATACGCCACAGGGGAGATGGCTTAGGTCTAGATCACCTTGTTGGGCTACGATTGGGAGGCTTTGACCATTTGTGTTTATTAATGTGGTATAGCTGATGTTTTGGTCTTTGGTGTATAAATGACCTGTGCGGCTAGGGTTAGGATAAAATACGGGGAATGCTTGTGCAATTTCTACAGTCGATGTAGTGCATTCACCGGGTACGTACTCACATTCTGTGTATCCATCTAGATATGCAAAACATCCATTGACATAAGTTTTATCATTCACACATACAGGATTATACTCTAGTGTACAAGCTATATCTGCATCAGTCTCTCTGTAACAAATGTCATCTATATAAAAGCCATTTGTAGTTGGGGGACCATCCCCATAAAAATTTAGATATTTCACTTCATTTGATATTTGGTTAGTGGCTCTATGAATAAATTTGCCATCCACCCATAACTCAATAAAATCCATTTTAGGATTAAATATGATCACAAAAGTAGTCCATGCATCTGCCGTATTATCAAATTCTGCCAATCTTAAATATATATCATTTTGTACGCCAAATACTTCGCCTTGAAGACTATTCATTCTAATATCGAGAGGCGGTGCTAGCGGGTCATCCGTAGCCAATGCCCAATAAGATCCTTCACCGCTAGAAAGATTCATCTTCCACTCTAGGCGTGCTGCAATGTCTTCAGTTAGTACCCTATTAATATTATAGCTGATATCACTTATATCTTCGAAATATAAACACTTATTATCTGTTCCTGACGGAAATTTAGTCACGTTAGCATCTTCAGAAAACGAAAGGAATAATGTGAATTTTGGTGAAGCTTGAGGCACGAGCGGCCCTTCTGTATACTCTTCGAAATCTACACAATCAGCATAGCCGTTCAAATCAAATGAGCAACAAACGGTACAGTTTCCAGTTTCCTGAGAAAAAGATGTAAATATCGGACCGAAGAGTAAAGCCGAGATAAGGAAAAAGTATTTCATCTGTTTTAGTTTATGTGTTTTTTAATATTGAAGAAATCTGTTGTTTTAAATTCAAGAAATTGCGGTCGATGTCTGATGTTTTTGTTCGGTTGTTTTAACGTCCTGTTTTCTAAATATCTAATTTCGCTACAAACTTATAAAAAAAGGATTAAAAAACTATTTTCTTCGCATTTAAAATTTATGTCCTAAGCTTTTTACCACTAAAATCTATTGATCTAACATATCAAATTGGATTTATTTTATGCTTTGATAATTTGCAAATCACCGTAGGTTCAGAAATTTTAATAACCGGAATGCGAATGTTTAGTCAAAAAAAGTCTTTAATCCTATGTTATTTTATGATATTACATTTTTTTTACATATTTAAGATAAGAAATTCCAATTATAGTTATATATTTGTGTTTTAATTCCTACTAGCAGTATTTATGTGAGATATTAGTTTTAAGGTAAAGCCAGTATTTCTAAGATTTCTACCATATAAAATTGCAGCAATCATTATATAAAAAGTATCCCCACCATTGGTTCATGCAAACAACAGTGGAGACACAACAAATTACAAACTAATCTGCAAAATAGTTTGTAGTTGAGAGGAAGGAAGAAGAACGTTTCATAAATGTTCACTTCCTTTCACTTTTTTTAGTACTACCTTGCACATGATAATTCATCAGAATTTTTGCTATACTTCACGGCAGCTTCAGAAAGGATTCTAGCTCTGTAATCCCTAATTTTCATAACCTTTTTTCTTTGTTGACTACTCAGATAGCATCAGGGGTGTAAAATGCTTTACATGCTGATTTTTTATACATAGGAAATGAAGTTGTAACTCTTTCGTTCATTAGTTTGATACTGTAATCTGCTTTTATTTATCTATGCTTAAATATTAAGTCAACTCCGAAAACACAAATTGATTGATAATCAACCGTTTTTCACTCTTACTAAAGGTAACCACCCTAGTCCCCCTGCTAGCGCAAGTTTGTAACTTGTACCCTAAGTAATTTCTAGGTACTTTCGCTCATCAGTCTTCGATGCTCTCTGCTTAAAGGTCGAAAGATCAAAGGATACAAAGTATTAGCTTCAAAACTAGTAGGAAGTGTTCCAGCCAACAGAAATTTACAAATTATTTCTTCAAATTTATGTTCAGTCGTTTGATGGATTGAGCAGTATGTCTTCAAAAAGTATCATAAAGTTACTTTGTAAATAATATGTGATTTTTATACATTAAATAAAAAGACAGTATCAATTATAAATAACCGATACTGTCTGAATATATTAATAAAGTGAAAACGACCTAGTAGCTTTTACAGTTTGTAGCCAAATCTCATACTGAAGCTCGTTCCAGGGTTTAAGTTTGTAAATATTTGATCTTCTGCATTGTAAGCGGAGAATACTTCTTGTCTATTGCTATTGAGAATATTGTTCATCTTGCAGCCGATATTGAATCTATCATCCTTACCAAATGGCATGTTAAAGTTAAGGTTAAGACTATGGAAAGGTACAGAGTACACATCAGGTCTATCCGCAGCACCGACAAACTTTAATGTTCTTCCTTGCACATTATAGAATACACCTATTTCCATATTAGATGACGGGTTTTTATACGACAAACCACTATTGATAATAAATGGTGCTTGACCTGCCATTTCTCTTGTATTGTCGATAACTTGTCCACTTCTTGCTGTTAATGTACGCGTTAATATTTCAGATTCACTCATCTTGATACTAGATTTTACTACTGTTGTATTCAAGTTAAAAGAGATATCAGAAAATGTCTTACCAAAACTAGCTAGATTCTTTACCAATTCAAGTTCAAGTCCTAATACGGTACCATCACCTACGTTTCTTGGTTGGAAATTACCAGCAGCTTGTACATACTGTACAATTTCGATTGGGTTTTTAAACATTTTATAGAATGAACTAATAGATATCGATTGTCCTTTTTCTTGGTACATTTCCCATCTCAAATCCAAATTATCAATATCAGTACTCACTAGTTTCCCGTCCCAAATAACATCGCCTGTACTAACATTGATGTCTTTGAAAAAACCACCTATAAATGTTCTACCAGAAATAGGATCTAGGATAGTAGCATACGAAGACTCTTTGAATGATGGCCTAGCAATAGTTCTAGAGTAAGAAACTCTTAAGTTTTGGTTTTCTTTAAGCTCATAGATAAAGTTAGCTGTAGGGAATAAGTTCAGCTTGTTAAATACTTCACTATTGTTAAATGTCTCGCCACTTTGGTTTCTACCCGTATAGTATTGGTTAAACTGCTCACCTCTAAGACCTATCACCGTTTTCAATTTTGGTGTTACATACATTTCATTAGAAACATATAATGCTATGTTAGTAGATGATGAGTTAAATTTATTGGTATTGATAGGCAAGAATTGAGGATCGAAGGTTACACCATTAGAATTTTCAGGACTCCAAAGATTAGCCTCTTGGAATATCTCATCAGGATTTCCTCCTAAAGTTATGCCATTCGTATAGATTTGGAAATTTTGAATTTCGTAATCTCTTTCCTTTGCTCCATAATTAGAACCAAACTTAAGTTTAGCTGATTTTTCTTTATACTTATACTCTTTTGTAATGTGCGCATTACCATTGTAATTGACTTCTTCTAAGAACCTCCAACTACGCTCAGGTATGCCTGACTCTGTACCAATAGTCAATGTGCTACCATCATTTCTATATCTTGTGATACGGATATCTGGGTCATTGATGGTGGAAAAAGTAGGTGCAAGATTCCATTGAAGATTCCATTTACCTTTTGCAAAGCTATGAACACCTTTCAAGTGTGCATTGGTAATTGTTCTTTCACTATATTCGATATTGTGTTGGTAACCCGTAAAATTCGCTCCAAAATCAGTACTACTATAATCAAACAAACCATTTTTGGATTCTCCATTTTGAATTCTCAACATAGTCAATGAATACTTTGAAGACTTCGTTTTTAATGATAAACCTCCTATGGCGGCAATTAGTACATTATTTGATCCGAAGCTACCGTTTTGTTTGATTCTTTCTTCTAGCGGAAACTTAGATTCATCTCTATCTCTTCCATATATATTGTATTGGACATTATCATAAAACTCAGTAGTATTCTGATATGATAATCCTAGATTGTATCCGATGGTGTAGTTTGTTTTTTCCTTTTGATTTCCCAATGAAAAACCAAAATTGTAATCCATAAAACTATTGGTCTTACTTACAGCCATATTGGGATTAAAACCTTCTAATATGCTTCTGAACGTCTTACCAGCACCATTAGGATCAGTCACCGCATTGGCTCTGAAAGGAACGTTTAAACTTCTATTAGTAGGGATATCTCTTAATCCATTATCAAAACCTAGGAAGTCTGTGTTACTAGTAGATGACGTCAAATAGTTACTATTGAAATGCATACCTGGATTATATCCAAAACCACCTGATATACTTGCTGTTTTTTGTTCAGGAAAGTCTTTGGTATTTATATTGATCACACCTCCAGTAAAGTCTGCTGGTAAATCAGCCGTAAATGACTTAAGTACAATGATATTGTCCAATATATTGGTTGGAAATATATCCATTTGCAATGAATTTCTATCTGGATCAAGTCCTGGTACATCCATTCCATTTAAGATAGACTTAGTATATCTATCACCTAGTCCTCTTACGTAAACATATTTTCCCCCTTCTACTGAAACACCAGTTACTCTTTTCATAGCAGACGCTGCGTCAGAATCACCTATTTTCTTAAAGTTTCCTGAACTAATACCGTCGATAACATTTGTAGAGTTTCTTTTTAGTGTAGCTAAAGCCACCTCTGTATTTCGAGATGATTTTGCCGTAACGACAACTTCTTCTATTATTTGAGAGTCGTCTTCCAATAAAATGTTTAGAATCTGCACTTTACCTGCTTCCACAACTACATCTGTAATAGTTTTCGTTCGAAGGCCTAAGTAAGTAAAATCAATCGTGTAAGTACCTGCTGCCAAACTTAAGCTGTAAGTACCATCAAGATCTGTCGTAGTACCGTTTGAGATAGAAGGTATATAAACTGTACCGAACAATATTGGTTCACCCGTTTTCAGTTCGGTCATTGTACCACGAATAGTACCGTTTTGAGAAGTTCCTAGTGTGTAGGAAATTAAGAAAACACAAATTAAATTAAATAAATTTTTCACTTTTATTAATATTTGTTTGTAAATAAAAAAAATCAACCCAGCCATTGCTGGGTTGATATACATTAAAATTATATAATATGATTAGAAATCTGCAAGTTGTCCTTTAGCATCTGTTACAGTCCAACCAGTAAACTTAGATTTGTCAGCACCTACTGTTCTTGTAGTAACGATTTTTGCAAAGTTAGCTGCAGCTGCATTGAATTCAGCGTCTCTACCACCATCATCTTTGCAAATTGCATCTAGAGTCGTATTACCAGTTGTTAAGTGTGATACATTAAATTGAAGACCTGAGAAAGAAACAGTACCTGCAACCCAGTTATCAGATACACCAGCGTTGTCTAACTCTAAATCTGCCTTACCACTAAAGTTGAAGAAGTAAAGATTTTCTAATCCAACTTGAACCTTATCTCTTAAGTCACCATACTCACCATCTACTTCATTAGCAGCACCTTTGCCCTTTAAAGTTCCGTTTTTCAAAGTGAACTTAGCATTAGTCGAACCTTCTCCGCCATCTAATTCAAGACCGTGGTCAGTATTAGCACCTAAAATAACGATGAAGTTATCTACCGTTCCAGAGTATGCTTGATCACAGTCAACACTGTCATCACCAGCATTCCAGATCAAAACATTCTTTACATTGACTGATCCACCGAAGATTTCTATACCGTCATCTTGATTAGATATAATCTCTACATTTTCGACTTTAGTACCAGCACCTACTCCACCAAGTGTAAGACCATTGATCTCATTACCTTCACCGATGTTAGCACCACCGTGTCTGATAGAAATATATGTGATGACACCACTATTGTCATTAACATCAGTACCTCCGTAAAGACCACTAGCGTCACTTGCAGGAATACCCTCTATTTGTACAGATTGTGCATCTCCCTTACCAGAAATCGGAGCTTTACCCAAAACGATAAGACCTCCCCAAAGACCGTTGATTTCACTATCCATATTCGGGCTAGCTATCTGACCAGAAACAATATTGTCAGCAGCAGTTGTAAAAATAATAGGAGCAGTTGCAGTACCATTTGCATTAAGTTTGGCACCTCTAGCTATTATAAGGGCAGTTGCATTAGCTCCTGAACCAGCATTTCCTTTAACAATAGTCCCTGCTTCAATAGTCAATGTAGCGCCATTTGTTACTGCAACTCTAGTAGTTAATAAATATACTTTGTCTTTAGTCCATGTTGTGTTTGCAGTTATATTACTTGATACTTCCACAATATTTGAAGTATTCAAATCTACGCAAGTACAATCAGCACTTAATACTTGATTAGCATTACAAGTTAGTGTACAGTCATCTTCTTTATCACAACTAATAAAGGTAAATGCCACAAAGGCAAGTGATAGAATTAAAAATTTGTTTAACATTCTCATTTTAAAAATTTTATTTATTAATTATGCCGCAAAAGTAGAATGCCAATATTAACCCAATGTTAAGTCAAAATTAATTCTATGTTTTTATCTATTTTAGTAAGTGATGATATTTAGTATTGGGTTGGAATTACGTCCATACCGAACTAAATTTGGAAAAGTCCAACGCACATTTGTATTAATTTAATATTCGAAAATTAACAATATATAAATTACAAGAAAAAAAGTGTTCTTATAATTATTTTTTATGACTCAAGTGTTGCTTTAATGTTAATTTAATATTAACTTTGCATTAATTCAATATTAATTAGTTGCTAAAAACATTCAAAATATTGCTTCTCTTGGTTGTTGTTAACCAGTTTCTATATGCAAATATAGATGCAATACCTTTTAAAGTAATCAATAATCTTATCATCATAGAAATTGATATTGAAGAAAGAACAGGCAATTTTATACTAGATACGGGTTCGGATGCCATCTTTTTGAATTCAAATAATAGAAAGTTCACAAATAAAGCAGCAATGTTTCAAACCGTAAACGGTGTAACCAATTCTGAAGAAACTAAAATTAGCTATTTAAAAGTAGGCGATATTACGAAAGAAAATGTGAGTGCCTATAATACTAATTTAACCAATATAGAAAAATTCCTTAATCTCAAGATTGCAGGCATTATTGGGGCTGAGTTTTTTAATCCGCATAGCATATATCTCGATTTTGAGTCAAATGAAATAAAATTCTATAAAAATGCACCTGAAGTCAAGTGCTTTGGCTTTCTAAACCAAATTGACTTTAGCATGAGTAATGGCGTTCCTAGTACCGAAATAACGATAGGAAATAACTCTTATACCTTTATACTGGACTCAGGGGCAAGTATACATTTGGTCGATTCAACAATTGTAGCTAATCATACAGATTTATTTGAAAAGCTAACATCAGATGTAAAAGTAGAGAGTGTAGGACATTCTAATATCGTAAGTAAGTACATTATTAAAAGTTTCTCTATAGATCATACTGTTTTGAATGACCATACTTGTTTAGTAAAAGACTTTACTGATTTTAATGAAAAAGGAAAACCACAAATTTCAGGTCTCCTAAGTATTTCAAAACTCACAGAAAAAGGCATTATGATAGATTTTCATAGAATGAAAATGTATTTTTGAAGATATCATCCCACTATTATTAAATTAAACATTGAGTCTTCTCCGAAAAGTGTTTGATGAGCAGGAAGAGAAAAAAATAATTCCTACTGCATTGATAATCAGAGTTATACCCCTTTAGGGCAGGGTAAAAAACGGTTGATTATTATTAAATACTTATTTTATGAGTGGACTCAACTTTTGATAGAATAAACGTTCTATTAACTAAGGAGAACCTAGGCTACTACAGGGTTATTGAGAAATAGATTAAAAACATTTTCTTTAAAACTTCCTAAACCAAAACTGCCAAAATTTAGTTTTACTCTATCAAAATATCAATTCTTTATGAAGAAAAATTTCTTTTCGCTGCTTTTTACGCTTATCAGCTTTTTAGTATCTGCTCAAGACTATAGAGCCATAGATGCCCATGCCAAATCAATCAAATATTCTAGAGACTTAGCAAAGCTTACTGAAAAACTCACTTCACCCTACCAAGATGACGAGTCTAAAGTTAGGTCCATTTTTGTTTGGATAGCTTCCAATATAGAATATGACCACAAAAAATTGGCTAAAATGCAAAAATCAGGTTTCAAAAAAACTAGATTTAAAGGGTCATTAGAAGAACTTAAAGCACAGAGATTAGCACAAATCCAAGAATATATCGATGACACATTTGATGATAAAAAAGGAGTTTGTCAAGATTTCTCTTGGCTTTTTCAAGCGATGTGTCTTCACGCAGGTATCGAGTGTGAATTTATAACAGGCGCGGGAAAAACTAGGCCGACGCTGATTGGACAAGCAAATATCCCTGCTACACATGCGTGGAATGCTGTGAAGATGAATGGTAAATGGGCGCTCATGGATGTCACTTGGTCCACAGGAATGGGCGTAAAAGAAGATTTCGGAAAAGGATTTTTTAATCTTGATCCCAAAACCATGATCATGTCACACTTTCCAGATGAAGAAGAATGGCAGTTGTTAGATAGTGTATATAGTAAAACAACTTTTGCCAACCTACCCTATCTGTATGCAGGATTTATAAAATATGGCGTAACCGACATCACACCTTTCATCGGCAAAGTAACCAAAAAAGATAGTATAGGTCTGAAAATAAACCTACCCGAAGGTTCAAAACTATTGATAGCTAAAAACAGAAAAAATACCGATGTACCAGTCAGTTTTGATGGAGATAGATATTATTTTGACTTCACCAAAAAGACATTGTCCGGCAATATTGACGTCTGCATCATGTCGTCAGAAGGTAGAGTGGAGCCGCTTTATAGTTTGTCTATGGGCGTGGGAACTTCCAACTAAAATACCACTTAAGGGATTATCCCACTTTGATACAGAAACTAATTTAAAATTCATTTTGTCACCTTTAGGGTCAGGGTAAAACAAAATGAATTTTAAATTAAGTGTAATTTGGGGATAAACCCCTACTTAATTTCATTCGCACCAATTATCGACAAAGTGCCAGCATCAGTATTGATCACTTTGGACGTGGTGCCATTGGTAACGGATGTATGAACACTTTTGAGCGTTAATTGACCGTTGTTTCCAATGCAGTTCTTATCTATGGTAGAAGTTTGGAGATGTATATTTTCCATCCAAACAGTATGATTGGCCTGAATGATAAAAAGATGATCATCTGCATGTCTTATCGTTACTTTACTTGTATTTTCATTTAAAATGGTGATAGACTTTTTGATGGTTATAGGCAAACCATTGATTACAATAGTTGCATTAGCTAATGAACTGCTAAAAAATATGGT
>JBGSOH010000109.1:0-7393 GCA_041739205.1 Saprospiraceae bacterium | reverse complement strand
TGAAGAAATAGTACCTATCGCTAGTCCAATAGCATCGTTATCTACAGAAGGAACTTCTTGTTTTCCATCCATCCATGTATCAAAATACAATCCATCGTTTGGTGTCAATTGTCCACGAATTTCTCCATTAGGATAAGCTTCTGTGTGTATATTAACATAGATGTCACCATTTCTCAATGCGGGAATATAATCACCTGCATCTAGTTTGACGATAACTGTATTACCTACTACAAATGATTCTAGATTCTGAACGACAGGTCCTGTAGTACCTGCAACACCATTGTGTAAATGGAAGCCTGTGATAGGACCAGAAAGGTTGGTAGCAAGGATATTTAATTCCAATACATTGGTATTAGATGTGTAAATCGCACTTGCAAGACCTTTTGCTGCTGTATTAACTGCTGGTACTTCTTCGCTACCATCAAGAATAGCGGCAAATGTCTCACTAGACTCTAACGCTAGTTGACCTCTCAACTCGCCATTCGGATTATTAGCTGTATGTACATTAAGATAGTAATCACCGTCTATTAATGAGGCAACATTCTCTTTTGTTACTGCAAAAGTTCTAGTAGCTCTACCATCTACAAAAGATTGTGTAAATTCAAATAGTACTGGACCATTCTCACCTGCTATACCCGTATGAATATGCATACCTGTAAACGCAGACGAAAGATTGGAAACGGTAACATTTAGGGTTGCTTCTGTATAAGTATCATTGAAAGTCACCGTAGCGACACCGATTGCATTGGTCACCACAGCAGGAACTTCATTACTACCCAATAATCTAGAAGCTACTAAGATATCATCCGTAAAATTAGGGTCAAAAACCACGATTTCTGGTTGAATGACATCTTTTACCCTTTGATTACTAAGGAAAATAGCAGATGCACCAGCGAATACTTCATTAAATACAGGTGCTGCATCTCCTGAAGCTGTAGGCATATCAAATCCTAAGACTCTACCACCATCTTTTGCTCTTTCGGCAATATAAATTCTATTGCTAGGTTTGTCATATGCGATATCAACAGGGTTACCCATTAAAGATAACGGACCTTCTACGATGATTTGTTCCGCTGTTGTGATGACATCATCCGATGCTTTTGAATTGAAATTACGAATCACGGTAAATGCACCATCTGTTGCTGAAGCTGCAGCTGCTACATCTGTCAAGATCATAACGTCACCTTCTCTATCGTAAGTGATACCATGTGTACGTACCATACTTTCGATAGCCACTACTTGGTCAGGTGTGATAGTACCTTCTGCAAGGTCAAAGAAATTGTCAAATCTCAACACTCTGTCAGACAAATCTTCGACAGCATACAATGTATTTCCATCTAAATGGATACCCCAAAGAGCTCTACTTACATTATATGATTTATCTAGCGTAATAGACGTAGGCGTTATGCCATATACAAGGAATTTATCTGCACTGCCATTCGATGAGTCTGCATCTTGTACAACAACCAATTTATTTCCACTTACTGCTATTTCTCTACCATTAGTAAAGTCAGAAGTAGAAGTTGCTGTCAAAACTGGTGACATATTTAAAGCCAGATTTTCCTTTACTTTGCTGTAAGCATTTACAGTATTGTTTGTTCTATTCAATTGATATAAAACATCTGTCGACGAATTGTAATAAATACCATCAGCATCTGCACCATTGACATCAAAAGTTTTTACTGATGAAGTATTGTCTTCTGCAAAGTTGAACACGCCTACTTTACCTGATGTATTAGATGATACAAAAACCTGATAATCAGGATCTTCAACAACTTCCGGTTCTACCAATTCTCCACTACAATCGCCAGTACCACTATGCGGCATAGCCAAATAAGGGAATGAAGATTGGAATGCAAGATCATTTTTTTCTACTCCTGTTGTATATGTCAATACATTAAGTAATTGCTGAGTCACAGGGCTTGGAGATGTAGAAGGATCATAATCGTCATACCATAGACCTACAGCCGCCAAAACGACACCAGCCACAGCCTGCAATTCGATTCTTGTTACATCATCTTCTAATCTTCTACCATTCGGAAATCCATCCATATTCGGGATAAATTCTAGATCAGTTGTTGTATTGAAAGGAGCTACGGTAAGACCTATTGCTGCTGCTTGGATAAGACCTAATGAACTGAAGTTCGGATCATTTCTTGGTGTCACAGGGACAGCCATGTTTAATCTCAACATATCACCACCATTCGGCAAGAAGTTATTTACAAATGGTTTTCCAGCTGCAAGTGGATTACCATTTTTTCCTGTTGCTAATTGGTAAGGAATTACATTTGGCACACCTGTGTGAAAAGCTGGCCATAAATCTACTGATCTAGGCATTCCTGGACCAGGCAATAATAGCGTTCCAAAAACTGCATCATCTAAGGCAGTACCATCCAAAACTGCATTGCCTTTTAGGTCATAAAGTCCATTGGCACCGTTTGTAAAGTCAAATGCGAATAATGATTTTTTCTGAATACGCAAAGGAGCAAAAGCTGGGACAGCACCACCAAAAAAATCGTCGTCCATATATAATGCCAACTCTGGATTATAAAAGTATTTGTCTAAAGTTGTTTCAGAAATTTCATCATAAGGTGTAATACTATTCCAATAATCTTTGTCTCCTATTGGAATAACTGCTTCATTAGTTAATGGCATACCAAGTCTTGAAACTTGTACCCAATCACCTGAATAAGTTGGCTCTCCTACACTACTCAAAGTAGTAACGGCTTGTCTGCTAGCAGATGCCCATACACCAATCACATAATCAGAATCCAAGATATTGGTAGGTGTAGAAGGTGCGCCATCTTTTAGTAATGTTGAGATAGGCACTTGGATTGCAATCGCGCTTACATTATAACATGCAAGACCATCAACTGCTTTACCACCTTGTCTCGGTGCGTCACCAAGATCAAATATACCACCTAAATCTACGAAAAATGGATCGTCTGTAGGACCTGCGAATATCTTTTCTCCGGTCGTAGCTGTGGTAATCGCACTCTGAAATAAAGCATCATAAGTGGTATTTAATCCTGCACCACCAGTGATGGATCTATCACCAATATTGTTAGGTGGAACGACACCATTGGTTACGATAGTCTCAAAGCTCAAACCACCATCAATACTTCTCTCGAGTGTATAGGTTGTCTTTTGGTTTTGTTTACCTAGTCTAATGTTAAAAAATGTCGTTGGATCTTCATTTATGACATCAAAGGTAAATCTATATACGATTTCGTCACCAGGTTTTGATGCATCATTTTCCACATGGACTTCGTATCTTATGTTTTTACCAAAAGAATAATAATTAGGTCCACCGTGTGGCAATTGCATAGGTACATACGTAGCTATTAATGTCACGGTATTCGGATCATCTGGACTGCGGAATGCATAAACATCCACATTATCTGCCAAAGGATCACTTGAGATCAATGGTGCTTCTCTGTGGCTAGATGCCAATAAGGAATTGGTCAAGACCAATAGAAATATCAGAGAAAGCACAGATACTATAAAATTACTTTTAAGTCTCATGTTATATTGTTTTATAATGATTAAATTATTGTCTTACTTCGGTACCACTCCATGGCATCGCTACGTAAGGAAATGTTTTTAGAAATGGTCTGTCATTCTTTTCGACACCAGTTGTGTAACTCAATACATTCAACAATTGTGGTGTCACTGGACTAGTAGAAGTGGCTGGATCATAATCATCATACCAAAGACCAACGGCTGCCAAAACAACTCCAGCTACTGCTTGAAGTTCGATTCTAGTTACGTCATCTTCAAGTCTTCTACCATTCGGAAATCCATCCATATTTGGTATAAATTCAAGATTTGTTGTCGTGTTAAATGGTGCTACGGTAAGACCAATAGCCGCTGCTTGTACCAATCCTAAAGAACTAAAATTAGGATCATCTCTCGGTGTAGGTGGGACGGCCATATTTAATCTCAACATATCTCCACCATTAGGTAAGAAGTTATTTACAAAAGGTTTTCCAGCAGCTAGTGGATTACCATTTTTGCCTGTCGCTAATTGATAAGGAATCACGTTAGGAACTCCAGTATGAAAAGCAGGCCAAAGGTCAACAGATCTAGGCATTCCTGGACCAGGCAATAAAAGTGTGCCAAAAACAGCATCGTCTAGCGCTGTACCAGCCAAAGCAGCATTACCTTTTAATCCGTAAAGTCCATCAGCACCATTAGAGAAGTCAAATGCACCCAATGATTTGGTCTGAACACGAAGTGGCGTAAATGCAGGTACTGCACCTCCGAATAAATCGTCATCCATGTATAAAGCCAACTCAGGATTAAAGAAATATTTATCTAAAGTGGTTTCACTTATTTCGTCATAAGGTGTCAATCTATTCCAAAGATCTTTGTCTCCCACAGCAATAACTGCCTCATTTGTCAATGGCATACCTAATCTAGATACTTGAATCCAATCACCATCATACGCCACATTATTGCTAGTAGAAAGTGTCTTGATAGCAGGTCTGCTTGCAGAAGCCCACACGCCGATTACATAATCACTATCCAAAATATTGGTAGGTGTTGCAGGTGCGCCTGTTTTAAGTAGGGTTGCTATTGGAATTTGTATTGCAATGGTATGGACATTGTATTTTGCTAAACCATCTCTTGATGCAGCACCTTGTCTCGGTGCATCACCTAGATCAAATATACCACCTAGATCAACAAAAAATGGATCATCTACAGGACCAGCAAATACTTTTTCACCAGTAGTAGTTGTCGCAATGGCGCCATTAAACAATGCATCATACGTAGTACCCAATCCTACACCAGAATTGATAGACCTTGGTCCGATATTCGGTGGTGGCACAATGCCATTCGCTAAAATAACTGCAAAACTAACACCACCATCTATACTTCTTTCAAGTGTGTAGGTAGTTTTAAGGTTTTGTTTGCCTAGTCTCATGTTAAAAAACGTGGTTGGGTCTTCATTTACCTTGCTGAATGTGAGTCTGTACACGATTTCATCACCAGGTTTTGAAGCATCATTGTCCACATGGATTTCATATCTGATATTCTCACCAAAAGAATAATAATTCGGTCCACCAAAAGGTAGTTCACCAGGTATGTAATTGGCGATAATCGTGATGGTATTCGGATTATCAGGACTACGGAAAGCATACAAATCTGTATTGTCCGCCAATGGATCATTAGAAATTAAAGGGGCTTCGCGATGACTTGATGCCATCACTATTCCAGCCATAAGCCATAAAAAGAGGAAGGAGCATAATTTCAAACTACTCATCCCACCTGACCAAACAGGTAATAATGTTTTCATCTTACTAAAAATTTTGATTAAAAAATAAACAAGAGTCAATCATAAAGCTATTCCGTACCCTTGGGCGCCCAACATAGGCTGTACATTTTTGATTTATATCTTTGCCATTAAAGGCTCTAGCTCTGGATGTTTGGAGTTAGTGACACTTGCTGCCACTGCATATTTCTGAGTCATGGTTTGATCAGATTTAGCTTTGTATATTCTGGCAAGCATTCTATTGACATCGATATTTTCAGTTCTTTTGTCAAACTCTTTTTGTGCGTACATGAGTGCTTGTTCAGGTTTTTCGAGTAGATCTAGATAAATATGGGCATATTCTAGATTCATATTGTGACCACTATCTTCATCATCTTTGAGCATGACGAATACTTCTTCCATAATTTTGGTCATTTCTTCCGTTCTACCTTGGATTTTATAAATCTCTGCGAGTTGTGTATAAAAACCTACTTCAGGGATGATGTCAATTGCTTTTAGGGTAGTTTCTTCTGCTTTTTTGATATCTTTATTTTTTAATTGAATAGCTCCCAATGCACCTACTGCAAAAGGATAGTCAGGTCGTTCTGCCAAAATCTCTTCATACAATAACTTTGCTTTGTCTGGTTCGCCATATCTTTCATACAATTCACCTAAAGTCAACATCGCCCAAGCGGTATCTTCGTATCCTGGTACGCCTGCTTCTACAGCCATTTTCATAGCTTCTATAGCTTCGGGGATTTGTCCATGTATCTCACGGAGATAAGATATTCTAGCGTAAGATCTTAAGTCAGGTTTGATAGAAATCATGATGTCAGCCATCTCTACTGCTTTGTCATATTGGCCCAACTCTACATAACAATCAGTAAGCACACCATATATCTGTGCATTTTTGTTATTAAGTTGAATAGCTTTTTGACCTGTCTCCAATGCCCCTTTAAATTCGTGCAAAGACAACTGTACACCCGCTTTAGTCACCAAAGCGAGAAACTCCATATTATTAACTTTCGTTGTACTATTGATGATTCTGTCGGTCATGGCAAGTGCTGCGGGATAATAATGTCCATGTTCACCTGTCACCCTAGCTTCGCGGATAAAAAGATTGGCCATTTTGATTTTAGCTTCGTGGTCCGCTTCATTTTTTTGAATGGCAAGCTTGAGCGTTTGATAATTGTTGCTCACATCATCCCACTCTTTGCCGTATCTGATTTTTTCGTTTCTATCGAGCAATGCAGGGATGTCGGTATTGCTTTCTACTGCAGTTGGCGTTGTTTTGGTTTCGCCACAAGATGTTAAAGTGAATAGCGTAAAGCTATAAATAAGGGAAATTAAGATAAAGAAAAGGTTCCTATTTTTCATTTTGGGAAATTTAAAATAATGAATGAATAAAAAAATTATAACTGGTTTGATATCATATACGAGAGAGAAGGCGGACTTGGATTTGTAAATTTTAACATTTTATTATAAAAGTGAAAGAAAGGGTGTAATTCACTTTCTGATTGTAAGGAATACTATATAATATAGGTATTTGTAATTATAATAATAGGATGCTAATTTCAGTGGATCTCGCTAATTTAATAGAATTGGACTGGTTTAAAGGTGTTTTGTAGTATAATTTAAAGACTCTGATAACTGAATATACAAATACTAACGAAATATTAAGTTTTCTATGTATTGTAACTCTTCAGCATCAATAATTTTATTGTCATTGATTAAAATTAATACAAAACAATGTCTAGGAGGAGTAATTATTTTGGTAACCTTTATAAATATTTCAATTGTATTGGGTGAATTACTTTGTACTACTGGTTTGGAGAACATGATAAAACCACTAAATGATGGATCTTTATGCAACATTTCATTACCTATTAAGAACAAATCATATAAGTTATCCATATAATAAGTATCAGATGCCTTCTTAAAAGATTTTTTTCCAAGATTTTCTAATGGTATTGAATCTACATCTACTTTAGATTTCGATTCTTTAGCTAACAAATTTAATTCCTTATGATCAAACTTGATGGTTGAGTCCACTAAGAGACTGTCAAATCTTTTATGGTAATAAAAATAAGTCTCT
Organism: Saprospiraceae bacterium; assembly: GCA_041739205.1. Classification (GTDB taxonomy): domain Bacteria; phylum Bacteroidota; class Bacteroidia; order Chitinophagales; family Saprospiraceae; genus OLB9. The sequence continues at coordinate 44 of JBGSOH010000109.1, read as the reverse complement.
TTCAGGGTTGTGCTATTTATATTTATTGAAGTCTTTTACTGTGG
>JBGSOH010000105.1:0-4980 GCA_041739205.1 Saprospiraceae bacterium | reverse complement strand
CAGGATTTGATTTAGGTGTTGACTACAAAGGTGGATACTCATATAGTGTGCAGTTTGCACCTGGTGATAATATATCAGCTGATGCTCTTAGAGATGGCCTTACTGCACCTTTTGGAGCTACACCAGTTGTAAAACAAGTGGACGCTGCAAATACTTTTAACATTGTAACGTCATACCTAGTTAATGAAACTGCTGAAGATACACCTGATAAAGTTATTGCCAAATTGCATGAGGGTATTGTAGCTATCACTAAATCTGATGTTAGCTTAGGTGATTTTAGAAATACCGAAACTGCAAATGATAAGGTGCACGTAATAAGTTCTGCTCAAGTAGGTCCTACTATAGCTGATGATCTCAAGAAAAGTTCATTGTATGCTGGATTATTTGCACTTTTAGCAATCTTTTTGTATATTTTGATTAGATTTAGCAAATGGCAATATAGTGCGGGTGCTATCCTTGCAGTATTCCATGATGCTTTGGTAGTACTTTCTGTGTTCTCTATTGCAAAGTCATTCTTACCTTTCTCTTTAGAAATTGACCAAGCTTTTATCGCAGCTTTACTTACTGTAATAGGTTATTCGATAAATGATACAGTGATTGTATTTGATAGAATTAGAGAATTTTTCTCAATTCATACTAATAAATCAAAAGATGAAGTTATCAATGCGGCAATTAATACAACGTTATCAAGAACTTTGATGACATCATTTACAACGATAATAGTAATACTAATCCTCTTCCTTTTTGGTGGAGGTAGCATAAAAGGTTTTGCGTTTGCTTTGCTTGTTGGTATCATTGTAGGTACTTATTCTTCTGTATTTATTGCAGCACCGGTACTTCATGACTTAGGATCTGATCTTAAAGTGAATAGAAGAATCGCTGACAAACCTGCAAGGACTGAAGAAGGCAAGTCTTTTGCAAGATCTGCAAAATAGTTTTTGTAGTACTTAAAATACAAAAAAGGGACTTAAATTGAAGAATTTAAGTCCCTTTTTGATTTAAATACAACATTTGATATGAAAAATGAATTATATACCATGTAATAAATTCACACATATTATCCGTTTACAATTTAAGGAAGATGGGATTTCAAGTTGTGAGAATGGACAAACTAAATAAAATGACATTATGGCCTTCATCCGTTATTCTATATTATTACTTACGATTTTCGGTCTGTTTTCTTGTTCCTTTAATCAGAAAATTAAAGATGGAGAATCTGCTTTTGAAAGAAAACAATTTGCAGTGGCAATTAACTTGTTACAAGAAGAAATAGAAGAGACAAAAAATGAGCAATTAAAAGCACGCAAAGCATTTTTACTAGGTAAATCAAATATCCAAGTACTAGAATATCAGGAAGCGGCCAATTGGTTTAAGATGGCAGTAGATCTTAATTATGGTACAGAAGCTTTGGGTAATCTAGCTTCAACGTACAAGTTGATGGAAAAGTACCAAGAAGCAGGAGATTTGTATAGAAAAATAGGACAACAAACAGGAAGAATTCAAGAAAATAACAGAGAAGCATTATTGTGTGATCAAGCATTTGCGGCAAAACAAAAAAAAGCAGATTATATTATAGAGAAGATCTTTGAGAATTCAGCAGTATCAGATTATGCACCTGTCATTTTTGATAGAGATTTTTTGGTTTTTACTTCTGAGAAATCTGAATCCACTGGAAATGCAACTTATAATTGGACAGGGGAGAAGTTTAGCGATCTTTACCAAATAAGAAAAAATGGTTCTGAAATTAGAAAATTTGATTCAGCTATTAATACAAATGCAAATGAAGGGACGGCTTGGTTTACAAATGATGGTGCAACGTTGTATTTTACTCGTGTCTTCTCCTTAACTTCAGGTGACGAATATCCAAAATTGATGCGTTCTGACCTTATAGATGGCTTCTGGAGCGAACCAGAAGTTTTACCTTTTATTCAAGATAAAATTAAATACGGTCATCCGACTTTGATAGAAAACGATAGCATTTTGGTGTTTTCTAGTGATCAAGATCAAGTTGGAGGAACGCTTGATTTGTATTATTCTCAGCTTTTTATTGATGGAAATTGGTCAACCCCAGAAAAACTGCCAACTAGCATTAATACTCAAGGAAATGAAAAATTTCCAACAGGCGATAAAGATACATTATATTTTTCATCAGATTTTCTACCTGGACTAGGAGGCTTTGACATTTTTAAGACATTTTTAAAAGCAGATGGATCATGGTCTATTCCAATTAATATGGGATATCCGATCAATTCTGGTGGAGATGATTTTTCATTTATTGTTGACTATTCAGCCAAAACTGTCAAAAACGTTACGCAGCAAGGATTTTTTTCGTCATCAAGGGTTGGTAATGGTAAAGATGATATTTATAGGTTCAAAAAAATGGCCCCACAAATCGATACCACCACAATAAAGGAAACAAAACCAGTTAATCAAATTGTATACGTTACTGTAAAGACCTTTAATAACGTATTTGAAGTAAAAGATAATCCTAATAGTAAGGTAGTTGGGAAAAAATCTCTCAATGATGTGTTTATAAAGATTGTAGATGAAAACGATAAAAAAGTTGGTGAAGGATACACAGATAATAATGGTTTTTATTTCACAGAAATACCAAAAGATAAGTTATTCAAGATAATTGGCGCTAAACTAGATTATTTGAATGCAACTAAAGAATTTAGTACAAAGAATTTAGTTTTTCCTGCCAATGAAAATTCATTGACTATTAATACCGAATTAATATTGGAAAAAATTTATGCTGATAAAGAAATTAATCTTGAAAACATTTATTATGATTATGATAAATGGGATATAAAAGCCGAAGCAAAGCCCACACTTGATGCCTTAGTAAAAATCCTTATAGATAATCCGCAAATTAATATTCAACTATCAAGTCATACAGATTGTCGTGGTACAGCAGAATACAACGAAGAACTTTCTCAAAAAAGAGCACAATCTGTAGTAGATTACCTTATCTCTAAATCCATTTCATCATCACGATTAATTCCTAAAGGATATGGAGAGTCATTGCTCATAGATAATTGTCTATGTGAATCTTGTACAGAAGAACAACATCAAACTAATCGTAGGACTACATTTAAGATAGTAAAGAGATAAATGCTGGTTTCTAGTTTTATTAAACCATAAAAATTTAGGTTTACAGTTTAATGACTTTGTGCATGGACGTACTACTTTCAAAGATGATTTTTAAGTAATATATTCCTGAAGATAAATTAGTTATATCAAGAATTTGTATTTCATTTGATTTGTTAGGCACAATTGTTTTTATTTTATCTCCACCTAAAGATAAAACTTGGATTTCTCTTATTTCACTTTTATCATGTATAGAAATGTAACCATTAGTAGGGTTTGGGTAGATGTAGGTTGGCGATATGTTGGATTCTTCAGTGGAAGAAGTATTTAGTACATCAAATGATGTTGTAAATATACAACCTAAACCATCAATAATCTGTACATCATAAGTACCAAAAAATAATTCAGAAATACATGGCGTTTTTTCAGTTTTTCCTTCCCAAATAATCTCCAAAGGTTCGATTGCTCCAAAAATATCAAGACAAATTTCTCCTATTCCATTATTATCAATATCGTGTTTTAATTGACCTTCTACCTTAATATCTGAAGCAGAAGATATTTGGATGGATTCTGTGATTTTTTGGCAATTATTTTCATCTGTTATGGTCGCTAGGTATAATCCATTAGTAAGAGAATTAATAGTTTCTCCTTCACCTACATTCCATGCAATATTATATTGTCCTGTTCCTCCATCAACTTTAATACTTATGACAGCATTTGAATCATTGTTACAAATATTTTCTATCACATCAGAAATTTGATACGTTATGGGCTTTATTTCTTTTATTGTTACGGTTGGTGAGACTCCTACACATCCTTCGGCATCAGTGATGGTAAGCATATAGTTACCACTGGGTAACTGAGTAACTGTATCAACAATGGTGTTTTTAATATATTGGACCCCATGACTCCAGTTAAAATCAAAAGGTGACTTACCATTTATTACATTAGAAACAATCGATCCAATTCTGTCTTCGGAACATTTATTTTCTCTAATAATGTTTAGTTCTGACAAAATAAAAACATTATTAAACGGTATAAATATAATTGGAATTGAAGATTTACATCCAAAAATATCATATGCTGTGACATTATAGTTACCTGAAATAAGATCTGAAAAATTATCAATAGATATATCAGAGTGGTTCCAGGCGTAACTATAGTCTTCTGTACCGCCCTGGGTAATAAGTGAAACATATCCATTTTTACCCAGCCTACACATCGATGGGTGAATACTATCTATACTTATTTCAAATAGTTCTGGTTGTTTGACATCTACATCTAACGGAATAGATCTACATCCTAAAGCATCTGTAACCGTAAGAGTATACTTACCTGCAGCAAGATTAAAAATGTCATCAGTTGTTCTGATTCCTGTCCATAAGTAAGTGTATGGTGGCGTTCCTCCAGTAGAATTAGTTTTTATAGAGCCATTTGATTCCCCAAAACATCTAACATCTTCAATACTTACTGGTACAACTTTAATTGAATCAGGTGCTACAAGTTTAGTCGTTAAAAATGACTCACATCCATTCTGATCATAGACAGTTAATGAATAATTCCCAGCAGGAAGGTTTGTGATTAATCTTGTGGTATCTCCAGTATTCCATTGAAACCTATAGTTTCCACTGCCATTTTGCACAATTGCAGATATAAACCCATTTTGCATGCCATGACAGGTAGGGTGTTTTATAGATTCAATACCTGAAAGTAATGATGGAGTATCATTCACATTTATTTTTAAGATACTCGCAGTACATAAATTGGCATCCGTTACAGTCACTGAATATTCACCTGCTTTTAGGTTCATAACATTTTTTGTTTTTTCTCCATTAGACCAGAGATAAGTGTATGGCGGATTATCGATATTGTGTTCTATGGAAATTATTC
>JBGSOH010000102.1:0-12267 GCA_041739205.1 Saprospiraceae bacterium | reverse complement strand
TTCCTAATGCTTCAATTACTTGAAAAACAAACTTTTCCCAACCATATTTTGGAAGGTGATCTTCATTCAAATCAAAAGTCGTTATCTCTTGTATGTCTGCTGCAATGATTTTTACAGTTGAATTTTGTGCCTTTGATGCATAAAAATATATACCCTGGCTGATGGCAAAGGGAAGGACAAAGCCTTCGTTATAATCAGTATGTTCACCAATGATGTTTGCTCTTCCAGGGGCAAATAATAAAACATCGGGTGCCCCAAAATGACTTATAAATTCTTGTTCAATATTGTATCTCAAAATCAAAGATGATTCCATACTATTAAGCAAATGATTGCATTTCTACAAACTTTTTGTAAGCTCCATCAGATTCTAGAAGTTCGGTGTGTGTGCCAGATTGGATGATTCGACCGTTTTCAAGTACCAAAATGAGATCTGCATTTTGAATAGTACTAAGTCTATGTGCTACGATAACAGAAGTTCTGTTTTGCATAACTTTATGAAGTGCTTCCTGAACTAATTTTTCAGACTCAGAATCCAAAGCAGAAGTCGCTTCATCCAATATTAAAATGGGCGGATTTCTCAATATTGCTCTGGCAATTGTCAACCGTTGTCTTTGGCCACCACTCAATTTTAGACCTCTGTCTCCAATATTGGTAGCATATCCATCAGGTAAAGCAGAAATGAAATCATGGGCATTGGCAATGATAGCAGCTTTTTTTACATCGTCATCTGTGTAAGTCTCCGCGCCAAATCTTATATTGTTTCCAATGGTATCATTAAATAAAATGGCGTCTTGACTCACAATACCATACATACTTCGTAGAGATGTTAAGTCAAGGTCTCTCAAGTCTAAACCATCTATAGTGATACTACCTGATGTGACATCATAAAATCTCGGCAGTAAATCTACAAAAGTGGATTTACCAGCGCCAGAAGAACCAACTAATGCGACTATTTGACCTTTTGTAACTTGCACGGATACGTGATCTAATGCTTGAAGATCTGTATCTTTATATTGAAACGATACATCATTAAAAATGATCTTATCATCAAAACCACTCTTTATTAATGCATTTGGTTTGGTCAATATTTCATTGTGCGTCATCATGATACGGTCTATCCGATCCATAGCAGCGAGGCCTTTCTGAATATTAAAATATGCATTAGAAAATGATTTTGCAGGTTCTATGACTTGGTAAAATGCAAAAACAAAAGCAAAAAATGTTTCAGGATCTAGTTCATTTTTAAAAACCAAACTCGATCCATACCACATCAGAATGGTGACGACGGTAACTCCCAAAAATTCAGAAACAGGTGAAGCTAGGTCCCTTCTATTTATTACTTTGATCAAAGTGTTTCTAAAAAAATTATTTTCTTTATCAAATTTTGTGACGTTGTATTTTTCCGCATTAAAGCCTTTGATAATGCGCATACCTCCCAGTGTTTCGTCTACTTGAGCCGTAAGGTTAGCTATAGAGTCCTGCACATTGACAGACTCTTGTTTGAGTTGAGATACTACCCTTCCAATGATGGCACCAGCTACTACCACAAGAGCAAATACAAAAAGTGTTAAGGAAGGGCTAATGTAGAACATAAAAAAAATACTTCCCAACATGATGATCGGCGCTTTAAACACAGCTTCAACTACATTTAATATCGACCATTCTATCTCTTGAACATCTGAAGTCATACTTGATAGAAGTACACCTTTTCTTTCATTAGAATAAAAAGAAAGTGGAAGTTCTAAAAACTTTTGGTAAAGCTGTTTGCGCAGGTCATAGATAATCCCATATCTCAGTGGAGCGATAAAGTATAGTGCACCATACCTAAAAATGTTCTTACAAAAAAAAACAAAGATGAGGGTTATACAAACCCACAACAAAGCTGTCTCTCTGCCTTGTGTATTAATTAAGGTGGAAATATAAAACTTAATCCAATCATTATTGAGGGCAAATTCCGTCGGCTTGACAGGTACATCGTCTACTCTATCAAACAACATCGAAAAAAAGGGAATCAATAACGGAATGCTGATGACCGTAAAGATGGACAGAAGAATATTAGAAATGATGCTTAGTATGAAGCTTCGTTTATATTCCTTGATCCGGGACAGCAATCGCCATAATCCCTTCATTTAATTTGTTTTTAGTGGATCATTATTCATTACAATCATTCATATCGAACGTATTCATAAAGCCAGTGTTAAAATCACCTGCTCTGAATGCTTCATTTTTCATCAATGCCTTGTGGAAAGGAACAGTTGTTTTAATACCTTCTATGATGAATTCGTCTAGTGCTCGCTGCATTTTTTTAATACAATCTTCTCTTGTCTGCGCTCTACAGATCAATTTTGCAATCATAGAGTCATAATATGGTGGTACAGAGTAACCTGCATATACGTGTGTGTCTACACGTACACCATGACCTTTGGGACTGTGGAAAGAAGTTATCTTACCTGGGCTAGGTCTAAAATTATTCATGACATCTTCTGCATTAATACGACATTCCATCGCATGCATGGTCGGATAATAATTTTTGCCAGTAATAGCGATACCCGCTGCTACTTTGATTTGTTCTTTGATAAGATCGTGGTCTATAACTTCTTCAGTCACTGGATGTTCTACTTGAATTCGGGTATTCATCTCCATGAAATAGAAGTTTCTATGTTTGTCTACCAGAAATTCTATCGTACCTACACCTTCATAATTGATGGATTTACCCGCTTTTACAGCAGCATTACCCATTTCTTCTCTGAGTTCAGGTGTCATAAATGGAGAAGGACTCTCTTCTACCAATTTCTGATGCCTTCTTTGGATAGAGCAATCTCTTTCTGAAAGATGTATGACATTGCCGTGTTGGTCACCAATGATTTGGAACTCAATGTGACGTGGTTCTTCCACATATTTTTCAATATATATACCGTCATTTGTAAAGGATGCTTTGGCTTCTTTTCTAGCACTATTCCATGCATCTTCGAACTCATCGTCTTTTGTCACGATACGCATACCTTTACCTCCGCCACCTGCAGTTGCTTTGAGTATTACGGGATAACCTATAGTATTGGCTATTTTTATACCTTGTTTTACATCCTTCAGAAGTCCCTCAGAACCTGGTACGACGGGTACACCTGCCTTGATCATGGTGTCTTTGGCGGTGACTTTATCCCCCATTTTATTGATCATCTCCGGGGTAGGTCCTATAAATTTGACGCCCGATTGTCTACAGATTTCAGCAAAACCCGCATTTTCAGATAAAAAACCATATCCAGGATGAATGGCATCAGCATTTGTAATTTCTACGGCAGCCATAATCCTTGGAATATTGAGATATGACTCAGAAGATGCAGCAGGTCCTATACAAACTGCCTCATCTGCAAACCTTACGTGAAGACTCTCAGCATCAGCTTTAGAATAAATAGCTACTGTTTTTATACCCATTTCCTTACAGGTACGGATGATTCTGAGTGCTATCTCGCCTCTATTGGCTATTAATATCTTATTAAACATTAAGCATTCGATTATACAAAATTAAACAATGGCCATATAAACTATGCGCAATATATAGCAAATATAACTAAAGGTGAAAACGCCCTAGACTTCTACCAAGAATAAAACTTGGTCATATTCCACAGGAGATGCATCTTCTACGAGTACTTTTACTATTGTACCAGTGACATCACTCTCTATCTCATTAAATAACTTCATCGCCTCGATGATACATACGACATCACCTTGTTTAACCGTATCACCAACTTTAGTAAATACTGGTTTGTCAGGACCCGAAGATCGATAGAATGTACCCACGATAGGCGACTTAATTTCTAAGATGTTTTTGCCTTTAGCAGATTCTGCTGCTGGAGCTGCTGCTGATGTCGGTGCTGAAGCACTACTCGCAGGTGCTTGAGGAGCTGCGGGAGCTGGGGCAGAAACTGTATAAGCTTGTGGTGTAGTCACAACTGTTTGGTGAGCACCTTTATAGAATTTTTTAGTCCTAATCTGAATCTCAAAATCTTTGTCTTTGAGTTTGAAATCTGTTAGATTAGACTTATTCACCAACTTGATGAGTTCCTGTATTTCGTTGAAATTCATATGGCTTTGTTTTTAATTGGTTACGCTTTAACTCTTTCTAAATAACCACCTGTTTTGGTGTCTATTTTGATTTTATCCCCTTGATTGATAAATATTGGAACTTTCACTTCCGCGCCAGTCTCTACTGTAGCCGGCTTAGTGACGTTGGTAGCAGTATCTCCTCTTACCCCTGGTTCTGTATATGTCACTTCTAGTACGATACTTGCCGGCATATCTGCTGTCAAAGGTATATTTTTTTCTGCATGAAACAAAATTTCTATTTCACTTCCTTCTTTCAAGAAATCAGGTCTTTCGAGCATGTTTTCATTTAAAGATACCTGATCGTAGGTTTCGTTATCCATAAAGTTGTATCCACTCTCATCACTATATAAGAATTGGAATTTTCTTCTTTCCACCCTTACATCATCGATTTTATGTCCTGAAGGGAAGGTATGTTCTACCACTTTACCAGTAGTAAGACTTTTTAATTTAGTTCTAACGAATGCGTTTCCTTTTCCTGGTTTTACGTGTAAAAATTCTACTACAGAAAAAATATCACCATTGTGTGTCATACACAAACCATTTCGGATATCTGATGTACTTGCCATAAACAAAAATTATATTGTATTTTTAAAATTTTGTGCAAAGATAAGAAGACTTTCTCAGACTCAATAATGCCAAACAATGTAAGTGCTCCCCCAAGTGAAGCCCCCACCGAATGCCGTGAGCATTAATTTATCTCCTTTTTTGAGTTTGGGCTCATATTCCCAAAGGCAAAGAGGCAAGGTACCTGCTGTGGTATTGCCATATTTATGGATATTGACCATTACTTTTTCTTTAGGGAAGTCAAGCATATCTCCTACCGAGTTTATGATTCTCATATTAGCTTGGTGTGGTACAAGCCAATCGATATCATTTATTTCAAGTTCGTTTCGCTCCAATACCTGCTTTACAGTATTGACCATACCAGTGACTGCAGCTTTGAATACTGGTTTTCCGTCTTGAAATACAAAGTGTTCTTTATTCATTACTGTATCTGCACTTGCTGGCTTCAATGATCCACCTGCTTTCATATGCAGAAATTCTCTACCAGACCCATCAGAACGAAGCACTGAGTCTATAACGCCAGATTTTTCTTCTGTCGGTTCCAGCATAACACCGCCAGCTCCATCCCCAAAAATAATACAAGTTGTACGATCTGTATAGTCTACTATGGATGACATTTTATCAGCACCTATAATGATGACTTTTTTGTACATACCTGATTCAATAAATTTTGCACCTGTGGTCAGAGCATATAGAAATCCTGAACAAGCTGCATTAATATCATACCCGAAAGCATTTTTAGCGCCCACTTTGTCCAATATTGTATTGGCTGTATCAGGAAATGTCATATCAGGAGTAACTGTGGCACAGATCAAAAGCTCTATTTCATCAGCCGATGTATTGGTCTTTGCTAATAATTGTTTCACTACTTCTACAGCCATATCTGAGGTAGCTTTACCTGGGGTACGTAGGATCCTTCTTTCTTTGATGCCTGTCCTAGTGGTGATCCATTCATCTGTAGTGTCTACCATTTTTTCGAGGTCGGCATTGGATAAAATATCTTCGGGAACATATCCGGCTACACCTGTTATTGCTGCAAAGGTTTTTGCCATGGCAAATTGGTTTTGAACTGTTTTAAGAAAAAGTGGCACAAGATACATTAATTTTCATTTTTCACAGAAATGAATTGAAAATATAAAAAAAAATTATAATACTTTATCATTATTTATAACGCGTAGATACCTATATAACAATGTATTACAAATATAGAAAATTAAAAAATTAAAAAAATCGACAAGATTCAATTTATTTTTGGTATCAAAATTGATATATACTAAGCATCAGTCATACAGTCAATTATAGTTAAGAATTTTATGTAATGCAAAAGGTTCGAGATTATAAAACCTGATAATATCTAAACACAGAAATTTTTATATCATTTTCAAATTTAAAAATCATGAGAAGATTAATGAATTATCTTCCACTGGTCTTACTATTGATCATAGGAAGCAACCTAGAAGCATCGGACATTAGGATCAATTTCAGCAATGAAAGTATCTCTAGTGCTCGTAAAAAAGCAGGGGAAGAAGGAAAATTGCTTTTTGTAGGTTTTCATGCAAAATGGTGTACACCTTGTACTTGGATGGATCAGACAACATTTAAGGATGCTAATGTTACAAACATGCTAAATTCCGATTTTGTAGCATTGAAAGTAGATATCGATGATGTCCAAGGTTTTGAACTAAAATCGATTTATGAGGTGAAGTATTTGCCTACCATGTTGATTTTTAATTCACAAGGGCAGCTGGTGGAGAGAATAGAAGAGACGATGACTCCTCGATTACTTATGAATGTGCTGAACAAACACAATGCACCTGAAAATAAAATTGTTATCAAACATGACTTAAATACTTCACCTTCATTGAATAATGTGTCGCTTCAACTTAATAACAATAATGATTTTAATCAGTCAGCTGAAGAATATGAGAAATATTATCAGCAACCTCAAACAGAAACAGTCTACAGGGTACAAGTGGGCGTTTTTACAAAATATAAAGGAGCGAACAATCTTATAAAGTCTCTAAGAGAAAATTTCTTAGAACCAATCACTGTCACTACGGAATATAAAGATAATGTTTCCTACTTTAAGGTTTGTATAGGGCAATTCAGAAAACTAGAAGATGCAGAAAACTTTAGAAAAACGCTCAAAGATGAATACAAAATAGAAGGGATCGTCCAATAGAGACCTTTCTGTATGATATAAAGTAAAGGCGAAAAAGTCATTGGTCAAGCTAATGGTTTTTTCGCCTTTTTTGTATATTTTAATATGATTATTTTGAGTCCACCCCGAAAACACAATTTGATTGATAATCAACCGTTTTTGAATTTTCTGACAAGTTCATTTTCCTCCCGAATCGGCATCTTTTAACTAATATTTTTTTTGGAAGGGCTCATGTCAGCTTTCTCATTCGTATAGCTATAATTATAAAGCTACAAACAACAACTGACATATTCTTATTAAATACCTTATTTTTTATTTTATAAAAATATTACAATTTTTGGAACTAATTAAAGGTCGATTTGGTTTTCTATTATAATATCATTTTAATATCACTTTAAATCAAAACCAAAAAATGAAAACAGAAAAAACAATCAAACCATTTTCAGGATATCTTATCCTAATTGTTAGTTTAGCCATCCTTGTATTCTCCACGTTAAATTTTAAGTTTCATTGGGTCCACATTGGAATTGGGGTCTTTGGCGCTATAGTCGGTTTCTTGCTTTTACTTGGTTTTATGGCCATCCAACCGAATAGTGCTAGAGTTCTCACCATGTTCGGTGATTATGTAGGTACGGTCAAAGAATCAGGATTTTTTTGGGCAAATCCATTTTTTCTAAAGAAAAACATTTCACTAAGAGCGCACAACTTAGAAACCACACAACTAAAAGTCAATGACAAACAAGGTAATCCTATCATGATTGCTGCTGTAGTGGTGTGGAAGGTAAGGGATACTTTTAGAGCGGCTTTTGATGTCGAGAATTACCAAGAATTTGTCACCATTCAAAGTGAATCGGCCTTGCGTAAGATGGCGATGGCTTATTCTTACGACAATTTTGAAGACGAAACAGCGGAGATCACACTAAGGTCTAGTTCCACGGAGATAAACGAAATGCTCGAAAGCGAAATATCAGAAAGACTAGACTTAGCAGGTATCGAAGTGATCGAAGCTAGAATCAGTCACCTTGCTTATGCACAGGAAATTGCTAGCGCTATGTTGCAACGCCAGCAAGCATCTGCCGTCGTTGCTGCAAGAAGCAAGATCGTAGAAGGAGCAGTAGGTATGGTAGAAATGGCCCTTGAAGCTCTAAGTAAAAAAGATATAGTACATTTGGACGAAGAAAAGAAAGCGGCCATGGTGAGCAATTTATTAGTAGTCCTTTGTTCTGATAAAGCAGCTTCTCCTGTGGTAAATGCAGGCACTTTACATCATTAAGATATGAACGAAAAAAAATCATTTGTCCTTAGGCTCAACGCCAAAACATACGAAGCACTCGAAAAGTGGGCGTCGGATGAATTTCGTAGTGTCAATGGTCAATTGGAATTTATCATTGACAAAGCACTCAAAGATGCCAAAAGGATAAAACCACCAAAGGATGATAGTGCCAAGCCATAGAAATTTAATACAGGAACGACTCCATTTTGGGGTCGTTTTTTATTTATACTAACATCTCAAACAACATCGGATTATTATTCAGATGTTCGTAGTTAATACCTGCCTTTGTCATTCTGTCTACCAAAGACAAATAATCATCAGAAGATTTTAATTCTATACCAACAAGCGCAGGACCTGTATCTCTATTTGTTTTTTTGGTGTATTCAAAATGTGCGATATCGTCTTCCGGTCCCAATAAATTCAGAAAATCTCTTAATGCGCCAGCACGTTGTGGAAACCGAATTATGAAGTAATGTTTTCTACCTTCCCACAACAAAGCTCTTTCACGAATGTCTTCCGTACGAGTGATATCGTTATTTCCACCACAAACGATGATGACAATGTTTTTACCTTTGATCTCATCTTTATAATAATCTAAAGCAGCAAAACTTATTGCCCCTGCAGGTTCTACCACGATAGCTTCGTCATTATACAATCCAAGTATCGAAGAACAAATTTTGCCTTCAGGGACTAATCTAACTTCATCAATCACTTTTTTGCATATCTCAAAGGTCTTATCGCCGATCATTTTGACAGCGATACCATCAGCAAAAGAATCTATTTTTTCTAAACGTACCAGTTCATTTTGAGCTAAAGATTTTGCTAATGCTGGAGCACCTTCCGCTTCTATGGCAATGATTCGGGTATTTGGACTTTTTTGTTTGAAATATGAGCCTACACCCGATATCAATCCGCCACCACCTACAGCCACAAATAGCATATCTACACTTTCGGTCATCGTGTCTAGAATTTCTTTTCCGATGGTACCTTGACCAGCGATGACATCTTCGTCATTAAAAGGATGAATGTATGGGATTTGGTCATCGGCTGCATGTTGCAAAGCAATTTTATTGGCATCATCAAAAGTATCTCCTACCAATCTCACTTCGATCCAAGAACCACCAAAATGCTTGACTTTACTTATTTTTTGGTTTGGAGTAGTCGTTGGCATGTAAATAATGCCACGGGTTTTGAGTGACGAACAAGCAAAAGCTACACCTTGTGCATGATTACCTGCACTTGCGCATATTACGCCACCTGCACGAGCTGCTTCGCCCATTATTTTCATTTTGTTGTATGCTCCTCTGATCTTGAAAGAACGTACCACCTGCATATCTTCCCTTTTCAGAAAAACATTACAACCATATTTTTTGGACAAGTTGTAATTTCGCATCAATGGCGTATTGGTCACAATGGATTGGATGTTTAGACTTGCTTCCTCTATTTTTTCGACAGATATCATGATGTGATTTTTTTCAGTATTAAAAGAAGATTTTACCATTCCACCAGTTTTTTTCTATAATGGCGTTATTTTTATGGTAAAAATTTAGACCCGTTTCATTCCAATCTAGCACTTGCCATTTGGTCATATTTGCTCCTTGGGCTTTTGCTTCTGCAATATAAGCATCAAATAACTGCTGCCCAATTTTATCCCTTCTGTAAGCCGGTTGTACATAAAAATCTTCTAGGTATAAGCACTTACCTTTCCAAGTCGAAAATGTCATATAAAACACAGCTATTCCAACGACTTTATGATCAATAATTGCCACAATACCTTGCAATAATCCTTCGGAAAATGCTTTTTCATATTCATCCATACTGACGGTTAGCGCTTCAGGTTCCTTTTCGAATACGGCAAGTTCATATACGAGCGCATATATTTCTGGAATATCTTCGATCTTTGCTTTACGAATAATCACTTCAGCCATGCATTGGAATTTTGTTTGGGTCAAATGTAGGAATTCTTAAGCATTTAGGTTTACTTTTTCAATAAACTCATCTTCTGTCATGATTTGTACGGTGCCGAGTTCTTGTGCTTTTTTGAGCTTTGAACCAGCTTTTTCGCCTACCACTAGGATATTTAGATTACTGCTTACTGCGGAAATATTTCTTGCACCTGCTTTTGCTGCCAGTTCCTCGGCTTGTTTTCTTCCAAGTGTTTGCAGTGTTCCCGTAAATAGAATGGTTTTGCCATAAAACACACCATCTTCTGAGACTTGCAGCGGTTTGTCATCCTCGGTTTGTGTAAGATTAACGCCATATGACTCCATCTTTTGTAGCATTAGAATATTTTCTTCATTGGCAAACCATTGACTTACATTTTCAGCTACGACTGGTCCAATGTCTTTAATTTCGAGAAACCGATCTACGGTCCATTCTCGGAGATCAAAGACGTGATTGATTTGTTCAGCGACTAGTTTGCTTGCTTTTTTTCCAAAATGATGAATACACAAGGAGTACATTAATCGTTGGATTGGGTTGTTTTTTGCTTTATCGATTGCCTTCTTAATATTCTCTGCCGATCGCTTACCAAAACCTTCTAAACAAGCTATTTTATCGTAGTCTAATTGGTAAATGTCACTCATATCTTTGATCCAACCTAATTCGTAAAACCGCTCTACATAAGACTTTCCAAACCCATCAATATCCATTGCATCTTTGGAAACGTGGAAGATCATTTTCTGAAGATTCTGGGCACCACATATACAGTTAGGACATCTCCAAGCAGCTTCTCCTTCTTCTTTGATGAGCTTGACTTCTATTGTTGCATTTCTATTGAATGGACAAACTTCAGGAAAATCAATAACTGTCTCCACACCTGTACGCAACTCTGGAAATGACTTAACAATGTATGGAATCACATCTCCAGCTCGCTCTACAAGCACAGAATCACCGATACGTAGATCCTTGCTTTTTATAAAATCTTCATTATGCAGTGAGATAGACGACACAGTGACTCCTGCAAGATAAACGGGCTCAATTTTTGCCACAGGCGTGATAGACCCTATTTTCCCTACCTGATATTCTACAGAAAGGAGTTTGCTAGTAGCTTGTTTGGCTTTAAATTTGAATGCGATGGCCCAACGTGGATGATGCGATGTGTAGCCGCATTTTGCTTGAAGTTCTAGACTATTGACTTTAATGACCATTCCATCTATTTCATATGGATAATCATCTCTTTTGATTTCCCAAGATCTGATAAATTGACCTACTTCGATGATGTTTTTACAAACTTTTTTTTCAGACTGCGGCACTTTAAATCCTAACTCTCCTAGTAGGTTTATACCCGCTATATGTGTCTCAAAGGCATTTAAAACAGAATTTTCGTTAGCATCTACTGCATATGCAATTTGATAAATAAAAGCTTCCAAACCTCGACGTCGCGTTTCGTTTGCATCTTTAGTACGGAGCCCTCCTGTGGCTGCATTCCTTGGATTTGCAAATAGTGTGAGGCCTTCTTTTTCTCTTTCTTTATTTATACGTTCAAAATTATCTTTTCGAATGAGTGCTTCGCCACGGAGTTCAACTTTGGAAATACCTCGAGATGAAAATGCAGCTCTAAGTGGAATACTTGAAAGAGACTTCGCATTCTGAGTCATTTCTTCTCCAAATGTTCCATTACCACGTGTAGCCGCTCTGACCAAGATATCGTTTTCATAGATCAAGGCTATGCTACCACCATCAAATTTAGGTTCTACACAATATTCTATTTCTGTTTCTGATGGAAGTCCACAAAGTTTTTTGATGGTATTGTCGAAATCTTGGAGATCATCCTCATTGTATGAATTATCAAGTGATAACATTGGTACCGTATGTTGAACAGGTGGCAAATCCCCTGAAAGATCATTGCTTACCCTTTGTGTAGGCGAGTCGGGCGTGATCAAGTGTGGATGCTCTTCTTCTAAATCAACCAATTGTTTATAGAGCTGATCGTACTCAAAGTCTGAAATTAGGGGATCATCTTCGATATAGTATTTTCGTTCATGAAAAATTAATATATCCCTCAGCAGCGTGATTTCATCAACGGTAGCTTGCGTATTTAAGAATGCTCTTGTTTGATCAGTAAAATATGTTTGAGAATCAGAAGAATGCATAGAGTCCATTTATTATTTACCAACAAAAGTAATAGAATTTACAAATCGAGACGAATTTTTATCTTGATTTG
>JBGSOH010000085.1:0-8718 GCA_041739205.1 Saprospiraceae bacterium | reverse complement strand
TTCCTACCAAGGTAGCTTTGATCATCTAGCATTATTACCCGTCGAAACCCGAGGCACGATGCTAAAAATAAATATGGATTTTAACGACCCTAATTTGGGAATGGTTACACCACTTGGTACAATACCGACTAATACAGTGACACATTTGGCAGGGTTTGTTTTTGATCCACGATCAACACTTTACGGTTTTGGGTCTTCTACCACTGGTCTTAATCCAAAGCAAAATAAACTATGGACCATTAGTTCTGGCCCAGGACTGACGTCTCCAATACTTACTCACTCGCCTTCACAGGTACTAAGTGATGGTTGTTCTTGTCCTTTTTCGCTTGTCTTTACCAATACTACGCCCAATGAAGGTATGTACTGCAATAATGACAAAAAAACGTTTCTGTTGACTTTAGAAAACAATTCATATGTACCTATTAAGGACTTGGTCCTAAAAGATACTTTCCCTGAAGGTACCATCATCCAATCCATCACAAATAGTTTTACAGGAACCATTGACGCAGGCACAGGTATAGGGACAAATATGATATCCATCTCAGGGCTGATGATTCCGCCCAAAGAGAAAATCGTGATAGAGGTAGTCATAATCTCTGTCGATGCAATAGATGGTCCCGCTTACAATCAAGCGTATCTCAGCAATCTGCCTCCAAGGTTTCCTGAGATATTACCATCTGACGATGCATTGTCTTCTACATTTGGTGATCGATCAAATTTTTACTTTATTACAAGATCTATAGGTAATTTGACTTGGGAAGTCATTCCACCTAGTGATTGTGTTCAGGCAAATGATGGCAAGATAGTAGCAACTTCACCTGATTTTATGCCAGGTCAGGGATATGAGGTCAGTCTTAGAAATATGAAGGGTTGGCAAGAACGAGTTTCGGTTGTTCTGATTGATGAAAACAATTCATTTACCATAGACTCTTTGATACCAGGTGAATATCAGTTATTTAGATTCAGGTCATTGCTTGAAAATTGTAGTGTCTCTCTCAAAGATACCACTATTTTTCTGGAGGCACCACACGATCTTTTTGCCCTAAGTATCAGCAGCAATAGTCCTGTCTGCGAAGGTGATTCAATTTTGCTCACAAGCATCATGTCACCCGTCGGTCAAGTCACATGGAGAGGACCCGCTATTTTTGGTTCTGAATCTGCCAATCCCATCATAAATAATGCTACACCCAATAGAGCAGGCAACTATACTATCACGGCTCAGCATGGATTTTGTATTCAAAAAAGAAATATTGATGTGGAAATAAAACCAGAAATCATTACCACACTAGAAGGAGAAGATAGTTATTGTGTGCGAGATACATTGCGCATAGCGGTCATTGCAGAAGATAAGGAAACTACATTAAATTATGTTTGGTCAGGGCCTAATGCCATGATCGAAAGTGATTCTATCTTCATTTTACCATCAGTGGACATGTCGCAAAGCGGATATTATGAAGTCATTTCTGATAATGGTGCTTGTTATGATACTATTGGGATCAATATCCAAGTTTTGCCCACACCTACCCTTGTTTTGGAAGATCAAATTTTGACAGATTTCTGTGAACCACTTGTCTTACTTCCCACACTTGAAGGTAGTAATGACGTCTCTTATCAATGGTATCCATCAGAAGGTCTGAGCTGCGCTGACTGCCCTAATCCGACAGTGCAACCCATAGTAAACTCGAATTATAAGTTGAAAATTGAAAATTCATTTATCTGCAAGGACAGCGCTACTATTCAGATCAATTTAGATAAAGATAATATTGCCTTTACGCCCAATGTTTTTTCATCCAACGCTTCCATAGAGAATAGGAAATTCTATATTTATCCCAATTGTGTGGTGTATTATTTTCATCGATTAGATATATTTGATAGGTTTGGAAATCAAGTATTCACATCAGTTGCATCGAGACCTGGAGAAACATTGGATGTTTGGGATGGACTTTATGCAGGAAAAAATGTCACATCAGGTGTTTATGTGTGGGTTGCAAAAGCAGAGCTTATAGATGGCAGCATAGTGTATTTGACAGGAGATGTTACGGTCTTGTAGTGGGTGAATCGATTATTTATGTTTAAGCTTTAGTTTAAATCGTTTAAAGTTTAAGGTTTAATGTTTGTTAGTTGTTAATGCCTGAAAAACATTGACCGTTTAAAATCCATTCGTAAAAGACACTTTGATTGACTAATTGTGATGATACTTATTGAGTTATGAAAATTATTAATAATTTTACAAAAAAAAACAGCAACATGAATATTGGCAAGGTAGTAATCCTGTGTATTCTCTTGAGTGTAACACAGATTTTAATAGCTCAGACAGAAGTAGTCAGTAAGATCGTAGATGCATCCACCAAAGAAAGTCTCATATATTGTCATGTGCTGAATTTGACCACTTCAGCGGCATATATCACCAATGCAGAAGGTGAATTCAGAATTAACCAAGCCAGATTTACAGATAGTCTTATGATCACCTATATAGGGTATAAAGATGTAAAGTTGACGGTTAAAGAAGCAAGTCAAAAAAAGGTTATTATGCTACCCCCAAATGCAGAATTATTGACAGAAGTGAATATACCGCTCAATGATAAGAAACTATTGAAGTTGATCAGAGATTGTGCAGAAACACTGGAAAAATCACCCGCGTTTTACTCGAAAGCCTACCTTGAGTTATATAGTGAAGATGAGTCCACACATTTAGAATTGTTGCAGATGCATTACAATGTGCAATGCCAAGGTGGTCATATACCCAATTTTTATATGAAGGCTGGAAGAGTGGCATTGACGGATCAAGTCGATAAACTGTTTGTCAATTTAGGAAGTACACAAGCTCTTGCTTTGCTCAACCCTGTTCGTTTTTCACCAATGTATCCCGTCAACCCTCTATTTTTTACAGAAGAACAAAATAAAGAAAAGTATTATATCAGAAAAATATCTGAGTCTGATGAGAATGATGTAGTCCACCTAGAGTTTGAACCCAAAATTTTGCGCGACAGCTCAAAAATATTTAGTGGAGAAATGTGGATTAGAAAAACAGACAAACAATTACTCAAGCTTAATTTAAAGATCAATAATAGTTTGCATCACCCTTTTCTACCTTTAAGACCTAATGACACTTTGCAAAATGTATCATTCAACCTGAATTATCATTTTAATAAAATAGGTACAAAAACAAGATTGACCCTATTGGATTTTCGATTTGGCTTAAAATATTTGAGCGGTAGCAGAGAAAAAACGGAATTAAGACATATTGAGACAGAAGGTTTAGTCCAGCTGTACGATGATAAAGAATTATTTGTTATCCCTTTTTTCAAGTATGATCAGACACATAATGATTATCGCAAAATGTCACTCATCCCTACAGATAGTTTGTTTTGGGCTAAAAGCAAAACCTTACAAGTCACCGAAAAACAACAAAAGAGATATGATTTATTTGCAAAAAATGGTATCTTGTTAAATTTTAATGAAATAAAAAATCAGAGTAATATCCGAACGCCTGATCAGAATCCTTTCGAAGATTTTTTTGAATTTAACAATGTGATTTGGAATAAAAACTCCTTTGTGAGACTGAAGCCAAATATCGAGTCCAAAAAAGAAAAAGCAGATATTGCCGTCCAACTATTTTTAGATATCAATAAGTTTGGTGATAGTCTTTATCATAATTCGCACACCATTCTAGACTTATTTAAGACAGAATACAATCTAGAAAACAAACCTGAACATCTTACCTATCTGAATTTATATTTTGACCATTGCGAGATCATCAGAAGAGAAATGGAAGTTGCCTTAAACAAAACACAAAACTTAGATGAGATGCTTACAATTTACGATGAAGCCACATCAAAAATAGTAGACTTGAGCAAAAAGTATAAGAAAGATTTGAAGTTTGGTCACAATATGCTGAATTTCCCTATATGGAACGACAAAGTTAAAATAGAGTTGGGCAGAGATCTTATACAATACTTTGGATTACATATGCCAGCCTATAGCAAATGATGTAAGATTGAATTCTCTAAATTTACCCATCCTAAATCCTTCTCACGCAGAGCGTGACAGGCTCTTAAAATGGACTGTGTGACGCCAAAGCTTTAAGGACTTTTGAAACCCACTAAATGACATAAACCCTAATTTTATCCGCCTGTTTATTCAATCGCCTTTTTTATGGCACTTAATTTAAAAGTAAAACAAATCACAAAGCTATAGAAAATGGTGATTAAGAGATTAAAGCCAATCAAGTTAACAGACTTAAAAAGCTGAGACTCAAAAAGATTTTATTTATTAAAAGTTTCACTGATAAGATTATAGCCTTATATTTGCTACTTAAGATAAAAAAAAACATAGCTAAAATTAAATATAATACAAAAACAATAAAAAAAATCAAAAATGAAAAAATTAATTTTTACACTTTTATGTGCTTCAATTTTAACAATTACCAATGCTCAAGAAACTGAAAAAGGGAATAAATTTATCCTAGGAGGTTCGATGAATTTCCTTATTCAAAATAATACTTACCCACTTTCGAGTTTTCCGCTAAATTCAAGGATAGGAGGAATTTATTCTAATGGCACTAATGATACTAGATTTACAACGCTAGCTTTTAGTCCATATTTCGGAAAAGAGATCAGCAGTAACCTAATGGTCGCCCTGCAATTTGATTATAGAATAGAGAATAATGAGCAAGATGATGTGCAAGTGTTTGGTCTTGGGCAATCAAATCCGAATACGATAGATCTTAAAAGAAATTCTAATCAAATTGGATTTGGCATCTTTACAAGATATATCATAAATCCGAGCAGCCAATTTAGTTTTTTCTTACAGCCTTATGCGCAATACAATCTATTGAATGAAAAACGGTCAGAAGACGCAACTGTGATTCAAGAACAAAAAGCGAATTATATTGAACTAGGTGTAGGGTTAGGAATGACCTACAATATTAACAAGAATATTAGGGCAGTTTTGAGATCAGGTGGAGTAAGTTATGTTACTGGGAACTGGGAAATAAAAAACACAGATACAGAAAAGAATTTTAGTTCATTTGGTACGAATTTAAGTTTATCGAGCATCTTCTTCGGATTCGAAATTAGAATATAAAAAAGTACCAACCCATATGAAATACTTCCCATTATTATTAATCGCTCTAATCCTATGCTTCACAGCTTGTAAAACCAATAAACCTGTAGATTTGGATTACTGTGAAATGTTAACAAAAGATCAGTCACATTTGAATGAAGGTGTAACTGACCCAAATAAAAGAAAAGAAAATACTTCGTTACGGAATAAAGGTTTTGAAGAGAATTTTCAACAAATACTAGTACTCACCAAGCAACAAGGTTTTCCAAATGTCAGTTTTGAAGGGCTCCCAAAAGATTCCTGTAAGTATTGGGCAGTCACTGCTACCTTGATACATATGGCTCAGACAAAACCTGAAGTATTTTTTAGTGAAGAAATAACTACGCTATTTAAAGAAGAAATCACTAAGGGCAACTTGGATTCGGGTGATTTGACGCCTGCGTACAGAATTAGTTTTACAACCGAAAAGTTTTGCCAAAATTTGGAAGCATCTGTCAAAAATGCTATCCAAACCTTGGGTATGGAGCCACATTTGAATGGCTCCCCTACATTTAAGAAATGTGATTAGGGTGGAAGACACTTAGATATTTATCATGTATTCAACCATTTCATTCTCTGAAAAAGAAGAACTATCCATTTATCTCCATTATTTATAATTTAGTAGCTTAAACAAGTACTTAACCTCATCTGATGTATCTTTGATGTATAGGTTTACCATTTGTTCTGTACATTAAAACCTATTTTTGCTACATCGTTCATTTGTAAACTCCAAGATTTTGAATATCATTAGATTAGCCATCATTTTAATTTTATTTTTAGTAGGATCATCTCAAGATCTTTTTTCACAGGTTGTTAATGTCGGAAGTGGAAGTTATACCACCGTATTTCCAGGTACAGATGTCGCCGGTCGAAATGGATTTCCATCGGGAACGCCTCTCACAACCGGTAAAGCTGCCACAAAACCTGTACCTACGAATGATTGGTGGTCGCATAAGGTGAAAAATAATCACTCACCCAATTTATTTAATTATCCGTTTACCATGAAAACGGTCAATCAAGGTTTAGTACTTACCTACATTCCTTGGGGACCAATAGATGATATATCACCAGTCACTGTAGGCGTCAGTGGACTGAATGCTTCTGCAGCTAAGGTGTCAGATTTTTCTGATTGGACAGTGACGATGGATTGGTCCAATGCTAACCATAATTTTCAGACGACTTCAGGTATCGGTATGCCTTTTGTATATTTTGAAAAAGGAACAAATGATGTAGCAGAAATCAATGTGACACAAGGTAATGTTACGATTGCAGACGAGATGTTGATCATTGAGAATCTAAGGAATGGAGCAGATTTTGCGATATATGCGCCTGTGGGAAGTATTTGGACAAAAAATGGAAATACTTATACTTCCACTTTGAATGGCAAAAATTATTGGTCATTGGCGTTCATTCCTTTGACAGCTACTAATGTGACAACTGTTGCTAATGAATATAAAAAGTATGCTTATGTATTCCCTACCAATACGATATCTACCTATTCTTACGATGAAGCGACATCGATTGTAACCACAGACTTTAACGTAGAGACAGAAGTAAAAGAAGGTATAAATACCAAAATGTTGATCGGTTTATTGCCGCATCAATGGGCCAATTTAAGTCCAAGCTCTCCTGTGCCGAATCAAGCATCTTACCAAACTGTGCGTGGTGAATTAAAAACGATGGCAGGCAATTCATTTACAGTTCAGAATACTTTTTATGGCATCCTGCCTACTCTACCATACATTGATTTTTATAGTCCTAGGTTCAGCCCTGCTGCTTTGCAATCGAAAATAAAGTTGCTCGAGAATGATGGTCTGAATACTTGGACAGATTCTTACAACGAAGGTCAAGAAATGAATCGACTCATTCAAACGGCTAGGATAGCAGAGTTGACAGGAGATATTCAGGCCCTTAATAAATTAAAAAAAACGGTGCAAGATCGATTGGAAGATTGGTTGTCTGTCAACAGTGGTGAAGTGGCATTTTTGTTTTATTACAATAAGAATTGGTCTGCCATGCTTGGTTATCCTGCTGGTCATGGACAAGACAATAATATCAATGACCACCACTTCCATTGGGGATATTTTATCCACGCAGCTTCATTTGTCGAGCAGTTTAATCCTGGATGGGCACAACAATGGGGAGGCATGATCAATTTATTGGTACGTGATGCCGCGACGATGGATAGAAACCATTCCTTATTCCCATATATGAGAAATTTTAGTCCTTATGCAGGACATTGTTGGGCAAATGGTTTTGCTTCTTTCCCACAAGGAAATGACCAAGAATCTACATCAGAAAGTATGCAGTTCAATTCTTCATTAATACATTGGGGCAGCGTGACTGGCAATGATTCTATTCGAAATTTGGGTATTTATCTATATACCACAGAGCAGTCGGCTATAGAAGAATATTGGTTAGATATGAACGACCGAAATTTCCAACCAAACCAACAATATAGTCTTGTATCTAGGGTTTGGGGCAATAGTTATGACAATGGCACTTTTTGGACAGGTGATATTGCGGCTTCTTACGGTATTCAGTTATATCCGATACACGGTGGGTCACTTTATTTAGGTCAAAATACCCAATATGTAGATAAACTATGGGACGAAATAGAAAGGAATACAGGTATTCTCAGCAATGAGCCTAATGTCAATCTATGGCATGACCTGATGTGGCAATACTTGGCATTTATAGACCCTGCCAAGGCAATTGCACTATATGATTCGTATCCTAATAGAGGATTGAAATTCGGAGTGTCAGATGCACAGACTTACCATTGGCTTCATGCTATGAATGTACTTGGCAAAGTCGATGCAACCGTTACATCGGACAATCCATTAGCTGCCGTTTTCAATAAAGATGGAAGAAGAATTTATGTAGGCCAAAATTATGGTACAAATCCTATCAATGTTACTTTTTCTGACGGATATGTATTGCCTGTTCCGGCTAGAAAATTGGTGACCAGTTTAGATGTAGATTTGACTGGTGAGTTAACATCTAGCTTTGAGCGTGCATATCCGAATGGAAGTGTTGATTTGACGGTTGATGTAAGTAGTACGGCCACTGTAGATAAAGTTGAATTTTACGAAGGCGAAACAAAAATAGGAGAATCTTTACAAGCTCCTTATGTGATCAAAGCGAGCAATCTATCCGTAGGAAGACACAATTTTGTAGCTAGAATTTATAATAATGATAATTTTGGTGTGACCAATATAGTTACTGTTATTGTCGGTGATCAATTACCTTTCACTGGTACGCCTATAGCCATTCCTGGCGCTTTTTTTGCGGGAGATTATGACATTTATGAAGGTGGTAATGGCAATGGTATAGCTTATCAAGATGTCTCGATAAATAACCAAGGTAGTTACCGACCTGACGAATATGTAGATGCTATCACCATAAGTGGTGAAGGCAATACTGTAGGTTGGATATCTACAGGTGAATGGATGGAATATACCGTCGATGTAGTCACTGAAGGATTATATACCCTTCAATTTCGATATGCATGTGGCAATACTGCTGG
The DNA here is from genome assembly GCA_041739205.1 of Saprospiraceae bacterium. GTDB lineage: Bacteria > Bacteroidota > Bacteroidia > Chitinophagales > Saprospiraceae > OLB9. Next base: position 86 of record JBGSOH010000085.1, on the reverse strand, counting down.
TGGTGGACCTTTTAATATTGAATCTGATGGATTAGTCATAAAATCAGGTATCACTGTAACAAGCTCAGGTGGATGGTCTAATTGGA
>JBGSOH010000084.1:0-8506 GCA_041739205.1 Saprospiraceae bacterium | reverse complement strand
TGGCGCTTTTTGGTCTGCTGAAGTACACAATTGGCAGAACAATGGTATTGGAGCTGGATTCGAAGAAGATTGTATGTGGGGAGCTATCGGTGGTGCAATTTCAGCTCTATAATACAAAAAATTATGGAGACACTTATTTATTTTATCTCAATTAGTATTATAATTTTTTTCTTTAACAAATTATTCATGACTATTAAAATTCAAAGTAATTTGGCAATAGTGGTAAATTTGATGGTCAATTCATTATTATTTATCTTAGGTTGGAAATGTGTTTTCATTTTAATTTATAGCTTTAATCTAGATTTTGTTACACAATCAAAACTGATTGCTAATTTATTTTCGTTATTTCTTTTTTCAGGTGTTTACCTCTTATTAAGATATTTTTCAAAAAGTATCAAGGTATCGAAAATAAATTTCAAGTTTTAACTAAATAAATTGTGTTGTTTTTTTTTAAATTAAATAGATAAAAAGCCAATTGAAATTAGTAACATAACAACTAAAATTGAATAACCAGATGCTAACAAGCGATTTAACGACAGCCGTCTCTATCGGGAGCGGCCGTCGTAAATCGTTGCCTTTCATCCATTATAGGCAATAAGCCTAATTTTAAAAAAAAATACTATTTCCTTTTAAAGATACAATCAAATCGTTCCCGATACGAAATTTTTCGAATACGATAAAATTACAATTACTTGATGATAATATCGACCTAGACCCAAATCTTTTTACTGGCATAAAAAATAAAAGCTTCTGAATTGTGAAATGATCATACAATTGATGGGTTCGCACCATCTTGTCCTGACAAGGAAGAACTCCAAGTTAAGTTCTGTGGCTACAATATTATCTTAGTTGATCCCGAAGATGATCCATATGCTGGCGGTTTTCAGGTGATATGAATAAGATGAGAATTTATATTTGTGTGTTTACTCTTGTAAGTCATAAAATTAGTAAAAACCTTGATTTAAATTTTTTCTAATTACCTTTATGGGAAAATAATAATCATGACGAAATATTTCAAGTTCAGCATATTTTTTCACTCCATTCCCTTACTTTTATTATTGATAATTTCATTGGTTTTTGTCACTTCTTGTAATAACACATCAAAAAGTGATAGTACTAACTATTTTACAAACCAAAACAGCGGCATCCAAACTGGAGGAGTCAAGCTCATTCCAATTACAACTCCAAAAGGAAGCTTTAATATGTGGACAAAAACAATTGGAAATAATCCTACTAAAAAACTCTTATTACTAAATGGTGGGCCAGGAATGACGCATGAATATTTTGAATGTTTTGAAAGTTTTCTTCCTGCTAAAGGTGTCGAAATTATCTATTACGACCAACTTGGATGTGGGTTTTCTGACAATCCACAAGATACTACTATGTGGGATTTAGCTAGGTATGTAGATGAAGTGGAGCAGATAAGGAAAGCCCTGAATCTAGATAAAGATAATTTTTATTTGCTAGGACATTCTTGGGGCGGTATTCTTTGCATGGAGTATGCACTTAAATACCAAGAAAACTTGAAAGGGCTTATCATATCCAATATGATGTCAGATGCTCCCGAGTATGGAAAGTATGCCGATAATGTGCTGGCAAAATTGATGGATCCAAAAGTATTGGACACCATTAGGATGATAGAAGAAAAGCAAGACTTTGCAAATCCTAAATATATGGAACTCCTTATGCCAAATTATTATGTAAAACATATCTTGAGACTACCCGTTGATAGTTGGCCCGAGCCTGTCAACCGCTCTTTTGGTAGACTCAACTCATCACTATATGTGACCATGCAAGGCCCAAGTGAGTTCGGTATCGCTGGGAAACTTAAAACTTGGTCAGTGAAAAATAGACTCAAAGATATTTCGGTTCCCACACTTGTCATAGGCGCTCAACATGATACTATGGACCCTGATCATATGAAGTGGATGGCTACTGAAGTGCAAAACGGTACATATCTTCATTGTCAGCAAGGTAGCCATATGTGTATGTATGATGACCAAGAAACCTATTTTAATGGGCTGACTGAATTTTTATTGAAATAGCTTTGAATGTCCATAGCGCAATCTTTAGGTAATTTTATTTTTAGAAGAACTTATAGAATTGAAAGTTTGTTATCAATTTTAAGCCTGACCTAATCGGCTATGGTAACAGTTTTGAAAATAATACAAATATAAACACATGAAGGTCATTTTAGACATAGAAGATAGTAAGCCCAAAGAATTTCTTAAGATTTTAAAAGAATTATCTTTTGTAAGAGATGTATCTATGGTTGATATGGCAACTAATATAACCAAAGTGGATGACTTGTACGACAATATGCTCGCTGCAGAACCCGTTTTAAGTATTGATTGGTTAAAAAAGGAAGAAAATGATGTATGGGCAAATTTATAAAGGGAGAAGTAGTTATAATTCCATTTCCTTTTTCTGATTTATCTGGATCTAAAAAAAGGCCTGCTTTCGTTATGGTTGACTTAGAAGGAGATGACATTGTTTTATGTCAGATAACATCTCAATTTTCAAAAGATAGATATGCTATTCCCATAAAAAGTGAAGATTTCCAAAAAGGTAATCTTATTAATGATGTTTCATATATTAGGCCTAATAGGATTTTTACAGCTGACAAAAAAATAATTGTAAGATCAACTGGGATATTACAAGAATCGAAAACAAAAGAAGTATCCGATATAGTGATAAAATTACTTTCCTAATCCACTCTCCCCATGCAAATTACCATCATCGGCGCAGGCGTCATAGGCCTTACCACAGCATATTGTCTTCAGAAAGAAGGTCATGAAGTTACCATTATTGATCGAGGTAATGGAAGTAATAATTGCTCTTTTGGCAATGCGGGTTACATCTCTCCTAGTCATTTTATACCGTTGGCATCACCAGGCATTGTGGCACAAGGATTGAAGTGGATGTTGAGTTCGACAAGTCCTTTTTATATAAAACCTAGATTAGATGCTTCATTAATAAAATGGGGATGGAAGTTTTATAAAAACGCTACAGGAAAAAAAGTGCAAGAAAACGCACCACACCTGAATAATATCCTTCAGCTCAGCAGAAACCTAATGATCGATCTCGATAAAGATTTGAATCATGGATTCCAACTAGAGACTAAAGGATGTTTGATGCTTTATAAATCTCCAGATACAGGACATCATGAGGCCGAACTTGCCAAAGAAGCAAAAAAATACAACATAGATGCTCCAGTTTTATCTCAAAAAGATATCCAAGCCATGGAACCTGAAGTGGAAGTAGATGTTTTGGGTGGGGTATATTTCCCTATAGACTGTCATCTGCATCCTGTAAGAATGATGGAGACGCTACTAGCACATACTAAATCTATGGGTGTGAAGTTTCTTTTTGACCATGAAGTGGAAGGATTTGAGTCGTCAAATGGAAAAGTGAATGCAGTAATCACAAATAAAGGTAAGATCGATGGCGATCATTTAGTTGTTGCTTCGGGTGGTTGGTTAGAGCTTATGACCAAAAAACTAGGTATCACCTTGCTTTTGCAACCAGGAAAAGGATATAGCACCACGTATAAAAACAGAACAAAAAACCTAAAACATCCAGCTATTTTGGTAGATGATAGAGTCGCTATGACGCCGATGGGTAACGAACTAAGGGTAGGAGGTACCATGGAGCTTTCTGGCATCAACGATAAAATAAATATGAATAGGGTGCATCCTATCATAAAAGCTGCTAATAATTATTATAGAGATATACATCTAGATATGCCTACCGAAGATAAGGTTTGGACTGGACTTAGACCTTGTTCACCAGATGGATTGCCATATATTGGTAATAGTCGATATCACGACAATGTTACCGTTGCGGGCGGACATGCGATGTTGGGTATTTCGTTAGCGGCAGCTACAGGATATCTCGTGAAGCAGATCATTCAGAAAGAAAAGTCAGAGATTCCTATGGATAAATTTAGGGTGGAGAGGTAAGTGTGACAAGTCAAGTCTGTTTAATGTTTAAACGTTTAACGCTTAATTTGTAAAACAAACTTCTATTTCTTCTTATTCTCACAATTTTCCTTTGCACATTTGCCGTATAAATTTAGTGAGTGATGCATGATTTCGAATTCTAATAAGTCGCCCATCATGGATTTTATTTGTTGGATTCTTGGATCGCAAAATTCTAATACGGCGCTACAGTCCACGCATATCAAGTGGTCGTGCTGTTTGAAACCATATGACTTTTCATATTGGGCAAGGTTTTTGCCAAATTGATGTTTGGTAATCAAGTCACAACTTACTAGGAGTTCCAATGTATTATAGACTGTTGCACGACTTACTCTATAGTTTTGGTTTTTCATATGGATATATAGTGCTTCTGCATCGAAGTGGTCTGTCCTGCGATATATTTCTTCAAGGATGGCATATCTTTCCGGAGTCTTTCTCAGGCTATGTTTCTCTAGATGTGCTGAAAATATAGTTTTTACTTCTGAAACGATTTGTTCCAATTTTGCTGGTGCGCTCGTCATATTTTTAATATCATTTGAATGTTCTATCTGTTCTCACTACTGAAGAGATTCCTTCCAGCTTTTCGAGTGTTTGTACAACGATATTTAACTGATCTTTGTTCAACACTACGATGCCGATCCTACCTTCGAAGTAACCTTCCTTGCCTTCTATACTGAATGATTTTATATTAATACCCAATTTATTGGATAGTTCGTTGGTGAGTGATTGGATGACACCTGGTCCACTATCTATACCTGTTACCAAGAGTTCTACGACAAAATTAGAATTAACACTATCTTCCCAGTCTGCTTTCAGTACTCGATATCCATAATTGGCCAATATCTGTACGGCATTACTACAATTTGTTCTATGTATTTTTAGACCTGCATTGGACGTCAAGTAAGCAAAAATATCATCACCTTGCACTGGATTGCAACATGCAGCTAGAGAATATTGGTACATATCCGCAGGCTCACCATTGACTAGTATATTGGACCTATTTGTTTTGGCTGGACGTTGGATTTTCTTTAACTCTTCTGCTATTGGTGCATCTTTATTAGGCTCTTCTTCGTCCTTTTTAAAGACAATTTTACCACTTTCTACGGTGTAGTTTTTGATATCTGATATTTTGACATCTTCTACTGATAAGGCATAATATAAGTCTATCCTTGATTTGAATCCCAATTGTTTGGCTATAGTATCGACATTTTCTTCAAGGTCGATTTTTAGGTTTTTGAGTTTGCGTTCTAGGGCTTCTTTACCATATTCTCCTACTTTTCTGCGTTCTTCTTTCATTGCAGACCTGATCTTTGACCTAGCTTTGCCAGTTACCACCATTTTGAGCCAATCTTCATTAGGCTTTTGGTTTTTGTTGGTTACTACTGCTATTTGATCGCCATTATTGAGCTTGTATCCCATCGGGACAAGCTTGTTATTGACCTTGATCGCAGTGGCATGGTATCCGATGTCTGTGTGGATTTCGAAGGCAAAATCTAAGGCAGTTGCTCCTTTCGGTATGATACGCATATCACCTTTCGGAGTGAAAACATATACTTCTTCACTAAACAAATTGGTTTTGAAGTCATTGATAAATTCGAGGGCGTTGGCATGTTTCGTATCTAGGATTTCTCTGATATTGTCGAGCCAGTTATCATAAACATTTTCTTGTTTTTTGATACCTTTATATTTCCAATGTGCCGCAAAACCTTTTTCTGCGATCTCATCCATCCTTTCTGTACGAATTTGCACTTCTACATACTTACCTTTTGGTCCAATGACCGTGGTGTGTAGTGACTCGTATCCATTCCCTTTTGGTGTGGTGATCCAATCTTTGAGCCTTTCAGGAATGGGTTTATATACATCAGTAATGATAGAATATATTTGCCAACAGAAACTCTTTTCTTTTTCGATTGGAACATCCATGATGATTCTCACCGCAAAAATGTCGTAAATCTCTTCAAAATTTACCTTATTTTGCTTTATCTTGGTGTAGATACTTGAGATGGCTTTTGATCTTCCCAAAACTCTAAATGGCACATCTAGATGGGCAATTTCTTCTTTTAATGGATTGATGAATTGCTCAATATATTCATTTCTTGCTTGGTCTGACTCCGCAAGTTTATTTGAAAGTTCTTGGTAAACTTCTGGTTCAGTGATTTTAAGACAGATATCCTGAAATTCTGTTTTTATGTTATAAAGCCCCAATCTATGTGCCAAAGGTGTATAAATATAATCCGTTTCGGCAGCGATTTTGAGTTGTTTATGTTTCGGTTGCGCGCCTATTGTTCGGAGATTATGGAGTCTATCTGCCATTTTTATAAGTACCACACGAACATCTACGACAAGCGTACTCAATACTTTTTTGAAGTTTTCTGCTTGCGGGCTATCTGTCGATTCTAGATTGTATGTTCCATCAAGTTTTGTGAGACCGTCTACGATAATTGTGACTTTGGGGCCAAACATTTCTTGGATCTCTGCAAGTGTCACGGGCGTATCTTCTACCACATCGTGCAGCAAAGCACAAATCACGGCTGTAGGTCCAAGTCCTATTTCTTCAAAACAAATTCTTGCTACTTCTATTGGATGGAAGATGTAGGGCTCACCTGATTTTCGACGTTGGTATTTATGCGCATCTACGGCAAGCTCGTATGCTTTTTCGAGATCAGCTTTGTCTTCATTTTGCAACCTATTTTCCATGAGTTTGAGTATTTCATCAAACTTGGCCCTCACTGCTTTTAACTCATCTTCATTTATGGCGATTCCTACCGGCATAATTTCTATTAATTGATCCTTTTACCCAAAGAATACAAATTTAGAATAAATGAAACAATAATTCAAGTTTAGATGAAAATATTTTTGAAAATGGACATTAATTGATATTCTCCTAAGACAAATTACATAGAATCCTTGCGTTCTCAAACTTTACTTCTATGAATTTTGTTTGAATTATAGTACTTCCGAAACAATGGTCTTTACATGCTTTTATGAAATATGAGTTTATTTATATCTTATTAATGACCAATGTTTTGACTTACGTTATGATGTGGATTGACAAAAGAGCAGCCATCCACAGAAAGAGCAGAATAAGCGAAAAGACGCTTTTTATATTTGCTATTGCAGGTGGAAGTTTGGGTATTTGGCTGGGGACACGTATTCCACTGTTTCATAAAGCTGCAAAATCGAAGTTTACAATTGGTATTCCATTTTTGATATTGGTACAAAGTTGCTTTATTTTCTATTATTTTAGTTACAAATAATAAAAATGAATATCTTTACATAAATTTTAAAATTCGAAGTATTCAATAGTAGTGTGAAACTTAACACTTAATCTTAAACTTAATCTTAACCTAAATATTAATAAACATGTCAAAATCTTTTTTCGAATCAAGAAATCCTGTTTTTAACGAAGAAAAACTTCAAAAACTAGGTCAGTCAGGTGCTTTGACCAATGAAAGTGTTAATGATGTAATGTCTATTTCAGGAGCAATCAATAAGACTGCTATTTTGTTTGTCATTTTGTTAGCTACAAGTGCAGCTAGTTATGCCATGCCGTCTATGTTTCTGCTTATAGTTGGTATCGTCGGTGGTCTGATTGCAGTCTTAGTTGCTAGTTTTAAACCACATACTTCTGCCATTGCGGCACCTGTATATGCAGGATTTGAAGGTTTGGCTTTAGGTACGATTTCAGCGATGTATGCTACTATGCTCGATGGCATTGTTTTGCAAGCTGTGAGTCTTACCTTTGCAACTTTGATTTCAATGTTAGTACTTTATAAATCTGGACTCATCAAAGTGACAGATAAATTCCGATCAGGTGTCATGATGGCAACTGGTGCAATATTTTTGGTGTATTTGGTAAGTATGATTGGTAGTATGTTTGGTTGGAATATGCCATATTTACACCAAGGCGGTATGATAGGTATTGGTATCAGTGTTGTCATAATAGCTGTGGCTGCGTTAAATCTGTTATTAGATTTTGACAATTTTGATAAAGCAGCACAAGCCCGCGCTCCTAAATATATGGAATGGTTTTGTGGACTTAGTTTGATGGTGACTTTAGTGTGGTTGTACATCGAGTTTTTAAGATTGTTATCTATGCTAAATCGTGATTAAAATTTTGTAGATAAAAATAGATATGGTCGATGTGTTTTCATAATGCATCGACCATTTTGATAATTAGAAAGAATCACAGTATGAAATCTATATTTTTATTTTTTGCAATCTACGTATTTTCAATAGGAACTCTTGACGCGCAATTGCTTGATGAACCACAAAGACGAATTCTGCATAAATTAGGAATAAAAAAAATCGAAAAAACAATCCTAAGCGATTCCATTAATAGTGATTATTTGTGGACAGAACAAGAAGTAAATCATTTAGGATTTATAATAAAACAAACTTATCATAACGAAGGAAGTAGAATCGTTGTACAAGAATTTGATTATTTGCACGATTCCATTTTGATAGAAAGCCAATATATTCATCAGAATGAGCCGAATATAAAAACCAAATATTCCAAAAATACC
>JBGSOH010000082.1:0-5946 GCA_041739205.1 Saprospiraceae bacterium | reverse complement strand
CCACCTTGTATTAGTTCAAAGATGTATTTAGTTTTATCTACGTAGACAAAATTTCCTGTTATGATTTTTTCAAAATCTTGTAAGCCAACTGGGTATTTACGCATCAAAAACTTATTTTGGTTGGACAAAGATATAGTATTTGTAATATTTTTTACTAGATTGATAAATTTTAAATGTTATGTAGGGCCTTGATTCATCAACAGTATGGAGATGAAAATAAAATCAATGATATTAAGCGTCTTGTGTTGTAAATTTAGCCTTCACTTTCACTAAAGTACATTAATTAAAAAGTAAGCCAAAATTAAATACCCAATAAACCCCAACGATTTACAGGCTACTTTTTACCAAAATTGATTTGTAGGCTGATATTATATGTCCTATCTAATTGAGACACATCAGAACCCAAAATAGTGTTGACTATATTTGCATTTGAACCTTGAGTAGGTGGCAACTGGAACACAAATTGTTTGTATTTGACATTGGTTCTATTCATGACATTAAAGACTGTAAAACCAATTTTAGCTACATTTGAGAAGAGTTTAAACTGATAATTCAATCCTATATCAACACGATGATATGCTGGTAGATTACGTATACTTTTACTAATATCTAAGTTAGATCTATCCATATTATTGCCTAAAACTGATAGATCTAAATATGGTCTACCCGAAGCTGTAATGTAATGCAGCGAAAAACTAAAATCCTTATAGCTGTAGCTGTTCAACCATTTCAACTGATGCCGACTATCCTCAGATGATGGGAAAAACTGATTTTTAAATATCTCTTTAAATCTATTTTCTGATTTGCTAAGCGTGTAATTTAACATGCTAAACCAAGCTTTTCTTTCATATGAAAGCGAAAGATCCATACCATAAACTCTACCATCACCTTGAAACAATTTAAAGCTTTGTGGTGGCGCTTGCATATTAAACTGTCGTAATCCTGGTCTTTGGCTAGCATGGATAATTGCCCCATCCAAAGTACGATAATAACTCTCAAAATCTAATGAAAATCGATCCCAAAACTTAGATAAGCCCACCATAAAATTAGTGCCAATTCCAACGGGTACATTTTTCCCATTACTTAGGGCAAAAAACGATTGTTTCTGACCCAAGGTACTTTCGTGTTCGAATTGCCTTACATATTGTGCATGTTTACCTGCAGATGATTTTAGCATCCACTGATTTCCAATTTGATAACTCATAAAAATCTGTGGCAAAAAATAAGCTTTATCTAATGCATGCAAATAAGTCACCCTGAATGATGGCTTTACATAAAATTTATCTTTAGCACCCAAGTCCACTGAAGAGAAAATACCTGATTCTATTCCGATTTGATTTATCTCAAAAGTAGCATTTCTATTATTTTCTATGTACAATACATTGTCATGATTTATATACTCTAATCCCACCATCCAATTGACAACCTTTTTGCTTTGTAATGTAAATTTCAATCCTTTGTCTGTGATGTTGTTCGAGTTCTGAATGGATACAGTATCTCTCTCGATTCCTGCCATGGTGCGTTGAAAAAGCCTACTGACTATATCATAACTACTAGAAAAACCAGTTTTGTAGACATGTGTTGTCAGTAGTAAATCGTTATTCTCATATTTATAATTCAGTCCAAATGTCTTGTTATCCCAAAAATTCTCTTGGCTGAAAGATTCTTCGTTAATAGTAAGATTTTTGATTTTAAAAGTCGATTCATATTTATCAGAAAAATGATCAGAACTTCTGAAAAAATTCACATCCAAATGATGATTTTTGTGCTTAAAATATAGTTTGCCATTCATATCATAAAAATCAAATGATGGACGCGACACAACACTATTATTGGTATTCCGTGGTTCATCGGATTCTAGATTATTCCGCATAGACAAGTCGTAAAATTTTGACTCAACAAGATTTGTATACGTCTTTCTTGCTGCAAATTTTAAACCCAAACCTTTAGTAATAGGAGCATTTATAGCAATGCCTGAGTTCAATAAATTTAAGTCTAGACAAGCATTAAACTGTTCCACAGAATCTTTACTTTTGAGTTGTAACATACCTGAGGTCCTACCACCATAAGTCACAGGAATATTATTTTTATACAGTGCTATATCTTGTATATATTTGGAATTAAAAGCTCCAAAAAGACCATAAAAGTGATCCGCTTTATATATGGGCATCTCATCTAAAACAAGTAGTGTAGCTTCTTCTTGTGATCCACGAATACGGAGTGAAGCTTTGGAGTCATCATGGGCAGCAACTCCTGAAATCAATTGAATACTGCGACTTGCGTCGTTCAAAAATATACTAGAATTTGACAATTGATCTAAAAACCTTTGACTCAATGCTATAGATTGGTCATTATTGAATTTCACATTTTTATGTAAAGTCTGAACAGTCACGGCAGAAATGGATACAGGTGCAACTTGGAGTTGGATTTCAACAAAATTCTTTTCTGGATTTATGACAAAATGATGGTCTTTGTGTGCTAAAGAGTGAATGGTCAGTTTTTTGCCAGCTAATGATTTTGGCAACTTCAAAATACAATCCCCAAACTCATCCGTAAAAGCAAAGTAACGGAAAGTCTCATCATAAACAGACACATAAGGCAATCTTTCTCCATTAGATTCATCACGAATTTTAAGGTGCAAATTAAAATCTTTTGCATTAAAAACATCATTTGCTTCTGACCTTACCAAAAAAGAAGTTTGTCCTTGTTTGACAAAATCGAGATTGAAAGTCGCACATACTTTCTCCATAACTATCTGACTGTCTGAACCTTCGATGATTTTATTTTCCTTTGCAGTCAATTGTGCCAATGTCCCACTATAAGCAATCAGTAGTTCACACCTTGATTTAAGCATTTCCAAAGCTTGTACACAAGTCATTCCTTTTTCGATTGCAATCGTGGTTTTGTTTTTCTTTTGGGCTATGGACATAGTACAATTAGCCCACATGAAAATAGGTATTAATATCAATTTGAAGAAAGCTAGAGAGAAGCTATTTACTCTAATAATATTAAGTTTGTTTTAATTGAAATTAATATTTAAATCAGATTATTTAGATAAAACCACTTTATTACCATCTATTTTGTAAGTAAGTCCCAAAGGCCAAGTTACAGCATACAAAGCTTTGTCTAAATCACCTTTATTAAAAAATCCTGTGTACATGATGGTGTCCATACCTTCAGCCATGACTATTTCCACTGCATATTGACGTTCTAATTCGTCAACGACGGCTGCCACCTTTACATTCTGAAAAGTGTACACACCATCTATCCAATCAACTTTATGTATGCCATCTATTTCAGCGGTTTTATGGATTAATTTTCCACTTTCTAATGTGGACATATCACCTGGTAACAGAATAATCTGTGTATTATCATCTACTTTAGTCACAGCCACTTTTCCTGTTTTGCAAATTACTTCAAAAACATCACCACGTTGTCTCACACTGAAACTTGTACCTAATACTTCTACCCTGCCCATTGCTGTTTGCACCGTAAATTTAGATCCTTTTTGTACTTCAAAAAATGCTACGCCTTCTAACGAAACAGTTCTGTCACTTTCCCATTTTTTGGCATCATATGTAATTTTAGAATCTGCATTAATTAAAACTTCTGACCCATCAGGTAATACTTCTGTTATTTCTTGGCCCGGTTTTGTATTTATATTCTTTTCAGAATTAAAACCTGGTCTAAAAATCAAAAATAGCGCAACACAAGCAGCAACTGCTAAAGCTATCATTCTATATCTAGACAAATACATGATACTTGCTTCCTTTTTAGGCGTGTCCACTACGATATTGGATTCGATACGCTGCCAAAGTTTTTTAGTATCAATGGTATTGTCATCAACGAAATCGATAGATCTAACTAAATGAATAGCTGCATTGATATCATCCATTTGATCTATATGATCATCTATGAATACTGACCATTTCTCATCATCTTCTGTGTATTCTGACTTTACCCAAGTGATAAAAGATTCGTCTTCGACAAGATTATTTATAAAATTATGTACATCTTTATTTTCCATAAAAACTTTATTGTTGATTATCTAAGGCTGATTTGCAGATATTGTACTCATTAATAAGGTATTAAAAATACAAATTGGCCAGAATAAATACTAAAATACTACCTATTTTCTCTCTTAAGAGCAAAATACCCTTTGAAATCAAATTTCTGACGGACTGATAATTGATATCCATGATCGTGCAAATCTCATCATAGCTCAATTCACTATAATACTTTAAATAGATGGCTTCTCGCTGACGATGACTTAAATGTTCAAATGCTTTTTCCAATTTTGCCTTATCATCTTCTTTACTTTCTTCTTGTATTAGAATGTCTTCGGCAGATATACTGAAGTTGACATCCATTTTTTCCGTATTTTCGATAGAAGTTGTCAAGGTTGCTTTGTTTAATTTCCTAATCAAATCCCTTCTTACTGAGACACACAGATAACTCATAATAGAGTCAGTTTGCCCAATGGTATCTCGCTTCTGCCATATGTGTACAAACATATCATGAAGAACATCTTCTATAAGTTCTACATCTTTGGTAAACTTTTTACAGTAATTTTCCAAGTCATGTATATGCAAGTCATATATTTCTTTAAGTGCTTTGGGGTCACCTTTTTTCATTTTGGACCAAAGAATCTCATCGCTCATTACATCTGTTAAATTTGATAAAGTTACTTTACTTATTTGTCTAAAAGGCAATTAGATAATGAAAACAGGCATATCAACAAAAACATTTAAAAGACTAATTTTTCTTTTTCCTGTTAATGCAAATAACATCTTTATTACCTATGATTCATTTTAGACAATTTAATAGGACCAAAGTTATGTGAATATTTGATATATTTGCAGCCTAAACCAATAATTCATTTAAAATGACATTGATATTTATCCTTCAGGCACAAACTAGTAGCATGTTAAATTTTATATTTCCAGCATTACTACTTGCGTTCTTTTACTTTTTCTTTATTAGACCTCAAGTTAAAAAACAAAAAGAACAAGTGGCTTTCTCAACTGGACTCCAAAAAGGTGATGAAATCGTAACTGCAAGTGGTATCATAGGCCAAATAAGTAAAATAGAAGACGATGCAGTAACTGTACAGATCGATCCAAAAACATTTATCAGAGTAGTTCCTAGTGCTATTTCAAAAGAAATGACTGACCAATATAAGGTTAAGGTTAAGACTGAGACTAAGATTAAGGCTTAGGTTGAGACTTAGGTTAAGATTAAGGTAAAGATTAAGGCTTAGATTAAGGCTTAGATTAAGATTAAGGAGCGATCTCCCCTTTAGGGGTCGGGGGTAAACGAGAGCATACAAGGTTAAGACTGAGACTAAGATTAAGGCTTAGGTTGAGACTTAGGTTAAGATTAAGGTAAAGATTAAGGCTTAGATTAAGATTAAGGTTAATGTTAAGGCTGAGATTAAGGCTGAGAATAAGGGACGATCTCCCCTTTAGGGGTCGGGGGTAAACGAGAGCATACAAGGTTAAGACTTAGGTTAAGATTAAGGCTTAGGTTGAGGCTTAGGTTGAGATTAAGGTTAAGATTAAGGCTGAGATTAAGTTTAAGGAGCGATCTCCCCTTTAGGGATCGGGGGTAAACGAGAGCATACAAGGTTAAGACTTAGGTTAAGATTAAGGTTAAGACTAAGATTAAGGCTTAGGTTGAGACTGAGAATCATGGCTAGAATTGATAATCAACTGTTAACCTTAAGGTATAGGTTGAAAAACGGTTGATTATCATATTTTGATTGTATTTGGAGGGACTATATTTTCAAAGTTACACCTTAAACAATTTAACATTATTAAACGATTCAACCTTAAACCTAAAACACATCAAAACTACCCTACTCTGTTTCTCCTTTTACTCTATTAAATCCTTTGTCTGTCAATTCAATGATTCTTTGCTTAAACAAGTTACCAATACTTTGTTTGA
>JBGSOH010000073.1:0-2860 GCA_041739205.1 Saprospiraceae bacterium | reverse complement strand
GTGTTTGAAAAAAAATCAAATTTAATTTCACGGGAAGTTGTTTTTTTAATTATGATTCTGTTTTCAAAATAAATAGTAAGCTGATTGTCCATGATTGGAAACCCAAATCTCATCTTTTTCCTCTTTTTATAATTATTAGTGGTTAGAGATTACTTAAGGCACAAGTTACAAACTTGCGCCCGCAAGGGCCACTTTGGGTATGATCATATACTTGTCCATCATTCGATGTGTATTGGGCTTTTTAACTATCTTCTCCAAATCGCGGATGGAACGTGCATCAGAAAAAATGGTAAAAAACAAAAGAATAGGTTTCAACTCATGCCAATCATAAGGTTTATGCCAATCAAAGGAGATGTCTATCAACTGTTCATATAGTGTTCTCAAAAATTCTCTGGTAATTATGTCTTTTATTGTATGCGACAAATTGGTGATTTTGACTACAAACTTGATATTGCGAATGCCATCTTGGTAATCGTATATGTTTATTTGCTCCAGATATTCTTGTTGAGTTTTAAACCTATCTTTGCGATAGCAATAAAACTCAGGAAACAAAATATTGTCGATGTCTTTTAGGATGATTTTCATATTTTATAATAGTATCATTTTAAGATTATATAAAAGTTCCATTATGCCCACGTTTTTATAAACTGTAGTTATCCTTGGAGATTACTTAAGGGATTACTTAAGGCACAAGTTGCAAACTTGCGCCAGCAGAGGCTCGCAGGAGATTTACTACTTTCTTATCGTTTTGTTTTGCCATAAATTTCTTATTTTATTTCCCTTCCACAATCCTAATCTCATCTTCTGTCAATCCATATAACTCATATACCAATTGGTCGATTTGGGCTATTATTGCTTTATCTCCATCTTTGATTTTCTGTAAGTAGTTTTTGCAGATTACCAATACATCATCATCCACCTTTTTGACTTTGATTTCTTCCATAAATACTTTACGAAGTTCTCTTGTGCCTCCAAGTAACTCAGGAAAATTATCTCTAAAACAGTAAGCCCAAAGTTTGCTGTTAAAAAAGCAAGTAAGCCATTCTATTTGTTCTCCGGTGAGTATAAAAACTTTGTTGTTACTATAATATCCTTGATCATCGTATGCAAAATTTAGAAATTTTGTCATTTCAGGATACATTATCTTTGGTTTTTCAAAGTCTTGCCAGTAAGCACAATTTCTTAGATTATAAGGTGTACTTCCTTTATCATATCTTTTTGATAAACCAGGTTCAAATTTATCTAAATGTTTTTTAAATGCAGGGTATTCACTAATATCCATTGCTGATGTTTTATCAAATCCATTATGAAAACCTATCAAATATAGGTCTTCATAATCAAGATTATACTTTTGAATATCTCTACCTCTAACCATAGGTTTAATAATACTTTCAGACTTAGGATCTTCAGCTATTAATCTATCCCTTGTTGCTTTATCAATAACAAATGCTTCATTGAGTCCAGTTAAAATTCCCCTGTTGATTTTGATATCCCAATCTTTAAGTGATATACCTTGAGCTTCTATCTTTGATTTAAACGAATTTAAATTATCAGATTGAAAAGACCAAGTGCCTTCATTCAGTGTATTCTGACTAATTTGGGTTACATTTTCTGAGACATAGTTTTCGAAATCAGTTATTATTAACTGATCTTTTTGCACATTAAAGTATTTGAATTCATTATCTTGTCCTTCAGATTTTATATATCCCAAAATCGCTGCATCTACCGTCGCTTCATCAAATACGGGAACTCCACTAAAATCAATAAAATGCGTTAACTGGGTTTTGTCCAATAAGAATTGACGCATTACTTTTCCATAATCTGCTCTTGTAAATTTATTGGAAATGATAAATTGGAATATTCCATTGGGCTTTAAAATATTGTAGGATAACTCCACAAAATAGGTTAACAAATCAGCAATTGAGTGATAAATCTTGAATTTTGATTTCAAATGATTCTTAATATCTGAAAATTCTTCTTGTCTAATGTAGGGTGGATTACCGATGACAACATCAAAACCTATAAAATCTCCTTCATCACTCAATACCTCTGGAAACTCAAATCGCCATTCAAATGAATTTAGGTAGATTGAATTATTTTTTATTTCTTCCATTTTTTTATTGATATCTTCAATCTCCTTTTCAAGCTTTTCTTGTTCTTTTTTGCTTTTATTTTCTAACTCTTTATTTTTATTTCCATAAGGTTCTTCTGGTTCAAATAAGAAGGTACCTGTGAATCTATGATATAATTCACTTGCAAGTTTATCTAATCGTTTTTTCAGAGGGTCGCTTCTTCTGATTTGAGATGTGAAATTTTGCTTTATTACCAAAATCAACCCTTCTAATTCTCTTTTTTCATCTTTATTGCTCGCGTGATGATATGTTGTAATTGCATTTCGATATGAACTTATATTCCATTTACTTTCCTTCAATGCTGGTTTTAAATCCGCATCTATCGCAAATCGACTTACTAATGAGTTGCCACATTTGATATTGATATCTATATTCGGTAGCGTCTCTAGTTCCGTTTGATTTTTGTAGTATGCATTTTTGAGCAACTCTATCCACAGTCTTAGGCGACATATCTTGACAGAGTTGGGATTGATATCCACACCGAAAAGACATTTTTCTATGATGGTTTGTTTTTCGTGAAATAGGGTTTCTTGTACTCGCTGGCTTTCTTTATTTTTTGGATGGTAGCTGAAAAGTCCACCTTCTTCGTCTGTTAATATCAATTCATCATTTAATACAAAGGCAGAATAGCTACTTAATGGCTCGTAATTATCATCAACAAGGATTTTTAGCTCACTCTTGATGGCAATTAGTTCATTTAACACAGAAACTAAAAAGTGACCTGAACC
>JBGSOH010000064.1:0-4778 GCA_041739205.1 Saprospiraceae bacterium | reverse complement strand
TTCTGACTTCGGTCTTCACGTTTCAGTATAAAACCATCAGAAACCATCTTCATAAATGTCTTATTACTTTCGTACAGATCAGATGCAGGGAGAGAGTGTAACTGTAGGATGATGGATCTTATCTCGGTGGTAGTGATACCTTCGTGTCCATACTGAGCCTCTAAAAAAGTGATCAAGTCAGCTTCTATCAATACCTCATCAGGCCGACGGATGATGGTCTGCCCTAGTTGATGAGCGTATCCTTGTTGCCCTAGCAATTCAGTAAATACCTGTACTAATCTGTCTTCTGTGAATTTCATGATGTAATTATAATTCGCTTATTCTCTTGAAATGAATTTTGTCTTCTGCGATTCCTAAAGACATAACAACTTCTTTTCTATCACTTATTTCAGAATCTCTGAAGTAACTTATTACCCATTCTTCATTTCCACTTAAATACTTTTTTAGTTCTGTAAAATAAGGTAAGTCAACTTTTGACATCGAATGACCCAAAACATAAACAGTATCTATCTCTGCTAGTCTTTCAAAAAAAACTTGTTTTTCTGCATTAACATCTTGAGTAGGTTTGAAGGAATTCTGAAAATATTCACGAATTTCATCTTTTGCTAATTCTAATGAATGGTCATAATTTGATGACATCCATTCTTCCCATAGTTCTCTTTGTTTTGGGTCTTCAGGCGGTTGTTCATTGCTTTCTTCAAATTCACTTGGATCAATGCCGTGACCTAAAATTAAGCCTTTCCCTTCACCAGCTTTATTATGAATGTATTCAATGTTTTCTCTAGATATCTTATAATATCTTTCTAATGTATCAGTATAATTAAATGAAAGAAACAATCCATTTGTGTCAAGATTAACTAAAGGATTTTCTAGAGTTTCAGGATAATTCACATTTTCTATAAACTCTTCAAAAGCATGTCTCATTTTCAGCGTTGCCTTAGTAACTATTTCATTTATATACATCTGCATGGCATAAGCATCCCCCTCGCTAAAATCATCACTACCATAATTAGGAGCATAATTTCTATGATTCTCTATCAACAATTCATTATCCATTCTAGCTAGAGAAGCTTCAAATTGTCCCCATAAAGGATCTTTTAAGCTATCTTCATTATCTTCATCTAAATCGGCCAAACCAAGATACTTCAAAAGCACTTCGTAAATATCAGGGTATGTTTTTTTCAAAAATAGTCCAAACGAAGAGTACCAAGTATCTAAGTGATGATGAAGATCAAAACCATTTCCGATTATATATAGTGTATTATGCTTTTTTATTTTGCTCATATTAAAATTATTTTATTGAATTCAAAATGGTAAATCTTCATCAATTTCTTCATTATCAAATGGCAAATCCTTTTTAACTTTTCCACCTTCGACTATAAAACACGCCCTTTCGTAAAGTTCATCAAAAGTTAAAATTTCAATATTTCTACTGTCACGTCTGAAAAGTTCAAATGTCTTTTTCTTTATTTCTCTTTCTTGAGTTGAACTAGTTTTAATGAGTTCTTCCCAATTCCCAATTATCAAAATAACCTTTGAATCGTATGCTTTTTGCTGAAGTGTTTCTTTATCAACATATTCTCCAGCATTTAGCCGAATTAACCCCGAAGCTTTATGTTCTAATATCTGTGATACACTTTCAATCAAATCATTTGAAAGTCTCCATGAATTTGACCTATTTCCTGATTTTGCAAAAAGTGGAGTAGATGGTTTCTTTAGTTCCACAAAAGTCGTAAAAAATTTATCACCTAATAAGTAATCACCTATAACTGCTTGTGCCCCACTCAAATCAGTCCCCGAAAGATGAACTTCTCTTTGTAATATTTCTTGATATCGATAATCAAGTCCATATCCAAAAATCCATTGATTTTTTTCAAAGAAATATTGCCATACTTTTTCTTCACTAAAAGTTGAAACACCATTACTTGCTGCATACTGTTTCCAATAATCCGAAATTTGTAAAAGGTCTTTAAAAATTTGGAGTCCTCTCTTTCTAAACGAAGTATTCACTATATCTTTAGATGAAATAATACCTTCATTTATTAAGGCTTCTACAATTTCAGCACCACCATTTTTAGAAAGTAACGTTTTAACAGAACGAACTGTATCTGAATCTAATTCTTGATCGTCTAAAATTTTAAGTCGTTTTTCTGTAACACCTTTTAAGTCTATCTCATTAATAAATGACAAAAAGGCTTTTAATTGCGCAAAATTGAATTTATTTAGAGTTACCTTTTGAGTAGCCACATTACTTACTTTAATAAGTTCGAAGCCTTCAATGTCATCTTTATCCATAAGATAAATCACTTTAAACATTGTTTTAGGTGCTAGTTTTATTTCAAAACCTGTTTCATCTTGATGAATTACTTGAAAAAAACGATTATTCTCAAACTCATGCCAATAAAGCCTATTTGGAATAGAACTGTTTATTATGTCTTCTTGAGTTGGTTTTGGGCTATTTCCTCCTATCATATTTCTCTTTTTTATTTTTCTACTGTCGCCAACCTTGAAAGCAACAACTCTTTCAGTTCCGCTAGCTTTTGGTTTTCTTGCGATTTCATATCCTTCAATGAAAATATCTTTTGCATTTGGTATTCAAACTTTTTAAGTCTATAAGAGTCAGGTACCACAACTTCAAAGTCTTCAATCTCATTTTTAGTAATAGCTTCTCTAGTTGAACCAGATTGACTAATTCCTAATAAAGCACTTTTACTATCTGTTGAACAAAGATTTAATAGCAAGTAGAATGATACATTTAGTTTATCATTTGGTCTAATAATCATTACATGTTGATTTACTCTTGCTGGCAAAACATTCTCTGGAACCATGCAGCATCTTGCAACAGATACTCCAGTTATATTGAAAAGAATGTCGTTGCGTTTTACTTCAACATTTTTTAGTTTTTCAGCTTGTAATTCACTGATAAAAGCTAAATCTTCAAATGAGAAATTATAATCAAGCACATTTGTACTTCTAATTAAAGATATTCCAGAACTAAAATAACTTTCTTTTCCTCCTGTTGGCGTAGATCCGCTGCCAATCTTATCACAAATTTGTTTTAACTTCACCATCTCCCACCCAACAGGCACTTCCTTCCCCAATTCCTCACACCAAAGCATCTCTCCGCCACTACTCCTGTAAGGATTCCCATTTTCATCAGGAAACTCAAACTCCACAAACCACTCCCTATAAATCGCCTGTGCCGTTTCTTCCAGTTTTTGTATCAATTGTTGGTTAAGGGCTATGCGGTTTTGGATGAAGTTGTATTCTTTTACGATTTCTCGTTGTTTTTCTATGGATGGGATGGGCAGTTGCGTGTCGCACATGTCTTCCCAAGAAAAAATCTCTCTTGCACTTCCATGGCTTTTGAATCTTGCATATCTATCAAATTCTGGTCTCCGAAACCACATCATCAGATATTCTGGCATTAATTTTTGTGTATCACTCACTTCAAAAGGAATGTAAGCCTGCGATATTAATGCTTTATCATAATCATCAAATAGGGCAATGGTTATTTTTTCTCCGTTTCTAGATGTCACAGGACCATATGCAAATTGATTTCTAAAGATGGTTCTGTAGGTCGTCATATCTGTACCTATGGTATTTGCAATAGATGGAATAAACTTTTTACTGATACTGAGTCCTACCAATGGAATTTCCTGCAAGTCATTATTTCTACCCACCACAGGCTGTATATATTCCCCCAATCGACTATAATTCGATCTCATATCCCAATTCTTTAAATACGGTCAGCAAATCATTTTTACTTTGGGCTTCTGCTTTCAGTAGGTCGGCAAACTCCTGCTGCAAGGTCTTCATCTTTTCATCAAAATCGATGTTTTCATCTCGATTTACAAACTCGATGTATTTGCTTGGTACGAGCGAAAAGTCTTTTTTGGCTACTTCTGCGTAAGATGCGGAGTAGCAGAATTCTGGGATGTTTTGGTAGGTAGTCGCTGAAGCTGGAGCTTCAACTTCTATGTATTGTGGTGTTTGTGTTTTGTTGTTTATATTCGTTGAAGCTGGAGCTTCGGTAATTATATTCGGTGAAGCTGGAGCTACACCGGACCCAGGAGCTTCAACGGACCCAGAGGTTTGCCAGGTGTGGTAGGTATGGACTACTTTGGTGATGTCAGCATCCGCAAATTGGGTAAATTTCTTCTCGAATGGCTCACCTATTTGACGTAAGTCCATAAATAATATTTCGCCCTTCCTGTTTCGATATTTTCTGGTCTCGTCACCTATTTCTTTACTTCCTTCTTTTTTATTTTTATTAATGATCCACAAGGTAACGCTGATATCTGTGGTATAAAATAGATTCCTAGGCAATACCAATATCGCTTCTACTAGATCATTTTCTATGAGTTGTTTCCTGATTTTATATTCTTCGCCACCACCACTGAGTGCACCATTTGCTAGGATAAAACCTGCTATACCATGGTCAGAGAGTTTACTCACCATATTGAGTATCCATGCATAGTTAGCGTTGCTTTTGGGTGGTACTTCATAGCCTTTCCATCTTGGGTCAGCGGTGAGTTCATTTTCCGCACGCCAGTCTTTTTGGTTGAATGGTGGATTGGCCATGATGTAGTCCGCCTTTAGGTCTTTGTGTTGATCATCGCCAAAGGTATCCGCAGCTTTTTCGCCTAGATTGCCCGCTATACCACGGATGGCGAGATTCATCTTGGCTAGCTTGTAGGTCGTATTGGTATATTCCTGACCATAGATGGATATTTCTTTTTTGTTGCCATGATGGTTTTCTATAAACTTGATACTCT
>JBGSOH010000058.1:0-36869 GCA_041739205.1 Saprospiraceae bacterium | reverse complement strand
TGTCAATTTAGAGAGTTCGTTTATAAATACAGGAATAGACTTTGCCTATCCTTCATTTTCTGAAATCGGAACTGTAAAAACTACTGATTTTATTTTTGATAAGACCAATTCAAATCTAAAAGAAATATTTAATGAAAAAACAAAGACCATTGCCTATGATATAGAAGCATTGATAAATCCCGATAGAGATACATTAATAAATGGTTATATTTCAGAAGGAGGTTTTTTTGTGATCAATGTTGCTGTAGAAGTTCCGCTGAATGGATCTGTAAACAACGTAGTATTGACAGATACTCTAGACATCAATCTAGAAGATTACAATGAAATCATATCAGCCCAATTTAAATCCATCACTAGTAATGACTTTCCTGCAGAAGTAAAACTTCAGGCATATTTTCTGGATGAAAACGGTCAGAGATTAGATCAGCTGTTTAATAATGATGGTATTGTTTTGCCTCCTGCTTCGGCATTACCTGATGATACTACTTTGCCCGGAAGCGAAAAAATAGATTTTCAAGATTTTGATGACTCAAGATTTGCAAACATCAAGCGTGCAAAAAAATTGGCTATCATAGGTGCAATTAATACGATAGACAGCCAAAACAATAAGTCGTGGTGGATTTACGAAAATTATGGAATCGGCATAAAATTGGGTGCTATATTTAAATACAAGCAGAATTAATCATATGAGAGATATATTATTACTTGGCTTTTTGTTTTTACTAACGATTAAATCAAAGGCGCAGGATATTTCATTGCTTAACCTTCACGGACAGTTACCATCTACCTACCTCAATCCAGGTCTTAAGGTGGACAAGAAGTTCAATTTATCCCTTGCAGGAATTAATGTTTTGCTTGGTACAGATGGCCCATCTATTAACCAGATCACAAGTAAAAATAGTGACGGCAAAAGATACATTGATATTGGGAAATTGGATCAAAATTTAGACCCTTATCAAAACATCTTTTTTAACAATGACATTCACACCATAGATGTTTCGTTAAAAATAGGTAATGCTATGATTATGGCAGGGCATGCATTCAGATCTACGTCTAATGTCAGATATCCTCGTGGATTGATCAATATTGCAGCCCAAGGAAATGCTGCTTTCATAGGTCAAACTATAGAAATAGCGCCTTTTATAGATGTCAATGCTTATAATGAAATTTATCTTGGACTACAGAAATCTTTCGGTAATCTTACCATAGGTGCAAAAGGTAAATTGCTGTACGGTGTTGCTAATATTCAAACGGACAAAGCTAATATAGGATTTACCACAGATGACGAAATTTATCAATTAAGCCTACAAACTGATTATGAAATTAGGAGCAGTGCATTATTGAGATATAATAGTCTAGATAGTATTACCGTAGATTACAGTGGTTTTTCTTTTGACAATATGTTTTACAATAATCAAGGATTTGCTTTTGACCTTGGAGCTTCATATTCAGTAAATGAAAAATTTACCATTTCAGCAAGTATGCTCGATATAGGAAAGATAAATTGGGACTTTTTTCCTAGAAAATACACAAGTAAAGGCAACTTCAGTTTTGATGGTGTAGACATTTTGGACTTATTGGTAGATTCTACATCCATTTCTATACAAGACACCTTGACAGACTTACTTAAAGTCACAGAGCAAATAGAAAACTACAGTACTACTTTATCGGGTACTTATACCTTGGGCGCAAATTATTTATGGGGAGAAAAATGGCGCTTTAGTGCTTTATTTTTATATCAAAAGACAAATAACGCTAGTAGAAATATGTTTTCTGTGTCAGCTGTTCGTAAAATTTCCATATTTGATTTAGGTGTTCAATACACCCTTACAAAAAACAATTATGCTGGTTTTGGTATATTTGGCAAGGTAAAACTCGGCCCTATCTCCGCATTTGCTTCCACTGATAATATTATTGGAGCTTTCAAACCATTTGATGCTAGATCAGCATCTTTGCGAATAGGGGCAACTTTCCAAATTTAAGACTGTTTATTAATCACACCATTTAAAATAAAATACATGACTTTCAAAAATATTATATTTTTACTATTGGCAACTATGTTGGTCATCTCTTGCTCAAAAGATGAAGAAGAAGTTAAAAGCCAAAAAACCATTATCTGTGAATCCGATAGATACGTAAAACCTATATTTACAGATGTAGAAGTAAGTACTGTAAAATATGGTTCTAATATGAATACTGCGGGTTTGCAGCAAGACCTTATGATGGACATTTATCAGCCGAAAGGTGATGTGCTTGAAAAAAGACCTGTATTAGTACTTGCCTTTGGTGGTAGTTTTATAGCTGGTGATCGAAAACAACTCTCCGATCTGGCCACGGAAATGTCTAAACTCGGGTATGTAAGTGTATGTATCGATTATCGGTTATTAAGTTTTAATCAATTTCCTTTCGATTCCATTAAGGCACTTGATATTGCTATAAAAGCATCCACAGATATGAAAGCAGCTATTAGACATCTTCGTAAAGATTCAGCCACTGAAAATAAATTTAGAATAGATCCTGACTTTATCTTGGCAGGAGGCATATCAGCTGGAGCTATTACGGCTATACAAACAGCATATTTTGATGTTTCTGACAATACTGAAAGTCACATTCAAGCCATTATCGCTAGCAATGGTGGCATAGAAGGAAACTCCGGTGATGCCGAAAACCTTAAATATTCTTCCAAAGTGCAAGGCGTAATAAATATGTCTGGAGCGATTTACAGATTGTCGTTTATAGATAATGGTGAACCTCCAATTATCAGTATTCATGGAGATGCTGACGAAGTTGTACCTTACGGATACGATGATGTAAAAGTATTTGGTTTCTCAATTATTCCATTGTATGGTAGTTCTGAAATAGAAAAAAGACTAAAGAAGTAGGAATTAAATCATATTTTGAGACAGTGGTCGGAGGCGGTCATGAAGATATTTATACAGAAGCAAGTTTTGTAAGTACCTTCGCATCTTTCAGACAAATAGCCTATGGATTTAACAAAGAAATACTTTGCCAATAGAGATTTGTAGATTTATTACTATATATTTTTATACTAACGAATGGTTTCTTAAATTTGAGCTTTAATTAATTTCGCATGCTAAAGCATTTTTTTATCATTTTGATTTACATATTTGTAATAGGTTGTAAATCAGATAAGACTACAACATCTGTTTCTTCAGGAGACCCTGAAATCGATTTAATAACTGCTGCAATTGAAAAAAATCCATCAGACGCAAAGTTATACTTTACTAGAGGACAAAAATATTATGACAAAGCTTCGTTTGAAAATGCGATCATTGATATAAAAAAAGCTTTGACCATCGATTCTTTAAATCCTGATTATTATCATCTACTTGCAGATTCATACCTAGATTATTACAACAGCAAGGAAGCTGTCAATACCATGAATCAAGTTTTGATGATATACCCAGAAAGGGTTCCATCTTTATTGAAACTGGCAGAACTAAAATTTATACTTGAAGATTATGACTCTTCTATCCTTACCATCAATGAAGTGGTGCGTATAGATCCTCAAAATGCAGAAGGTTACTTCATGTTGGGTATGAATTTCAGAGCAATAGGAGAAAAAGAAAGGGCGGTCAATAGTTTTCAGACAGCTGTAGAAATGGATAGTGGACTCACGGATGCATGGATGATCTTAGGTGAAATGCATGAAGAAAAAAAAGACCCTAAAGCTTTAAAATATTACGAAAGCGCCATACTCAGCAATCCAAAATCTATGCAAGCTTTACATGCAAAAGCATTTTACCTACAAAATCATGGAGATGTGCCTCAAGCACAAGAAATATATAGAAACATCATCTTCAATGATAAAACATACGCAGAAGCTTATCTAAATTCTGGACTTTTGTACATGGATGCAGACTCAATAAGTAGAGCTTATGAGCAATTTGATCTTTTGTCCAGTGTAGCGCCAACCAATTATTTGGGTTTTTATTACCGAGGTATTGTGAATGAAAAGAAAGGAAATAAAGACGCTGCCAAAAAAGATTACGAATCGGCATACAATTTGAACAAAGAAGATAAAAGGGTGCAAGATGCACTCAATTCACTTAAAAACCAATAACAATTTTCATTTACAAACAAATTCAAATAAGATGAGTAATTTTTCTAAAGTAGTAGCGGGCGTCATCCGATGGGGTAGCTGGGGTGCGAAACTGTCATCTGCAAAGATGGCTGCCATGATAAATTCATGCGTTGAGTACGGTGTTACTACATTTGATCATGCCGACATCTATGGAAATTACACTACAGAGCGAGAGTTTGGTGATGCCCTTATCATAAGTGGTATACCAAGAGAACAAGTCCAGTTAATCACAAAATGTGGCATCATAAAACCATGTTCTGAAAAACCAGGCTTCCAAATCTCTCACTACAACACTTCCAAAAGACATATCCTCGAATCAGTGGAGCAGTCTCTTGACAATCTCAATACCGATTATATCGACGTATTGATGATAAATAGACCAAGTCCGGTCATGAATTATGAGGAAATGGCGGAAGCTTTCCAAATATTAGCAGAATCCGGCAAAGTAAAACAATTCGGTGCGGTAAATTTTTCTTCCGCGCAGTTAAGTGCATTCAGTAGATATTTTCCTATCATGTCCAATCAAGTAGAATTGTCTATGACTCACCTTGCTCCTTTGCAAGATGGAACTATAGATACTTGTATGGAACATCAGATAGTACCTATGTCTTGGTCTCCACTAGGAGGAGGATCTATTTATACCAACACTAAAGCAGGCAAAAAACTGGAGATGAGACTTCAGAAATTGGCTGATAAATATGGTTGGTCCCTTTCTGATATGGCTTTGTTGTTTTTGATGTATCATCCAGCAGGAATTATTCCAGTGGTAAACTACTCAAAAGCTGACAAAATCAAAGAATCCGTAGAGTTACTCGATGTAGTTATTAGTAATGAGCAGTGGTTCGAAATATTGATCGCTTCCACTGGTGAAGAGCTTCCATAAGGGAGAATTAAACTAGCTGAACATAATGTATAAATGGCTGTTATCTGTTGATGACAGCCATTTTAGTTTCATTTATTCTCATCACATTGGTCAATGTACTAGCTTACATTTGGGCCTACAAAAACCAGAGCGACCATCTAACTGATATCAGTTATAGTGCTTGTTTTATTGCTGTAGTTTCGTATTTTCTCATTTTCGAAGGTTCGCTAACCACTGGTAGAATCGTTCTTTCTTTTATGGTGATATTCTGGGGATTGAGACTGGGTGGCTTTCTTTTTTATCGTATACACAAAATGGGACGGGATATACGATTTGATACTTTCAGAGATAGTAAATCTGGTTTCCTTAAATTTTGGTTGTTACAGTCGGTCAGTATTTGGATTATAGCATTACCTACGATGTTAGGTCTAACCAAAGAATGGAATGAAATAAACTTACCCGCTTTAATTTTATGGATGATCGGAATGACTATTGAATCGATTGCAGATTGGCAGAAATTTTCTTTTAGATCAAAACCTCAACCAATAGGTGCTTTTATTGATTATGGTTTGTATAAATACATCAGACATCCCAATTATTTGGGGGAAATTTTGGTTTGGGTTTCCATATTTTGGTTTGTTACACCATATCTCAATAGTTTAGAATGGCTTACTATCATTAGTCCAATTTGGGTAATAGCATTGTTATTATGGATCAGCGGAATACCTTTGATCGAACTTACAAATGTAGAAAAGTACAAAGGAAATACTAAGTTTGAAGCTTATGTAAAAAGAACTTGGAGATTATTGCCAGGTATTTATTAACTACCAATAGAATCTAACACTTCTGAATCCTGACTTGTCAAATACACTTAGAATATAAATACTGTTCTTAACTAAATTTTTAGTATAAATTACTTTTTGAACATCTGACGAATAAACCGTATGCTGCTGAATAACCCTTCCTGTTACATCTGATAAAATGATTTTTTGATTACCTACAATGTTTTGATCAAAATGTACAGTTATCTCATCTTCAGTTTGGGTGAATTTTATACTTCTATCATTAATACTATTATCAGAAATATTTGATACACCATCAATAGAAAAATCACATATTACTGGTAAATGATCAGATGCTACCTCTACATCATTAACTAACAAACCAGATGAGCTAAGTTCTGCACTATTTAAACTTGGTGTCCATAAAGAGTATGCGTTTTTGAGCTGCATAACAGATCCAGTATAAAATACGTAATCTAAACGACCTGCACTAAAACTACCATTGGGATTATTCCATGTAAATGTGGAAGGAAGATTGGTGACGATAGGTTTTGCATCATCTAATGGTGTATCATCCCAATCAGGATCAAAATCTACGCCATATGCAATATTATTATTAATGTCACCTGTAATTAATGTTTGCTGTTGCGCCCTCAATCCGACCAAATTAGTATCCCCACATATTACAATTGGGGTATTTTGTGCCACTTGGAAAGGTGAAATTCCGAACCTAACATTTCTAACAAATGCCATCAAACTATCCACTTCTCTTTGACGATCAAAATCATTTTCACAACATGGAAAATGTACGACTATAAATACAATTTGTTTTGTACCAAGATCGATCAAAAAAGCACCATTACCATCTATACTACGCTTATCAATGATAGGATATCGGCTCACTACACGGATATCGGGATTCACTTCTGCGTTGTACCATTTTTCATTTCCTACTGTGGGAAGATAAGTTTGTACCCTATCAGCAGTCTGTTGAGATGAATAATCATAAATCTCACAAAAACCAATAATATCTGGCTTGGTGGCTTCAAATATCCTCTTAAAAGCACCTTGCGTAAATGGTTCAAACAAATTGTCTCTCAGCACATTATAACTCATAAAACGCACATGATTAGGCTCTTGTTTGTTGATGGTAAATGTTGGGTAATTGTTTTTTATAGAATTATCAAAATTGTATGCATATCCACCGTTTTGATTGGGCGCTCTATCTCCATTAATAGTCTCATCACTTAAGATAACCTTAATACTATTCCCCATTACCGACTCAGCATTCCCATAGGTAAATCTACGAGTTAGTGACATCTCAAACTTGTCACTTGTTACTGTAGGTAATGTAATGAGGTTGATGTCATTGTGGAAAATCTGTCTATTAAAGGTAGGACCATAGTATATCCCATTTCTTGCACCAAAGAAATACACTATTTCGGCTCCTATACCACTTTTTGACAACCCAGTATTGGCATTATTATCTGCGTCAATATACAGTGTGATATTATTTGATGATTGAATATTTATTTCTTTACTAAGGTCAACGTACAGAAATAAATGGTCTTCATCATTGCTTATCTTCACATCACTAAAATCGATTCCTGTAAAACTTGCATCACCTCTTGAGTCGGCATACGATACAATATTGGTTTCACTCCAATCATTAAAATCTTCATCAAGAATAACCTGTTGACTAGAAAGTGAAAAAATTGATAAAAAAAATACAAAATAAATGTTTAAAAATCTGAACATGAGGTTATTTGAATGAAAAAGAATGTAAAAGTAGGATAAAAAACAAAGATCTTTGTAGCATGTTTGTTTCTTTGACAGAAACTTTACAAGTTTTAACATTCGACATATCTAAAATAATAAAAATAAATGTCTTTACGAATAAAATTTAATTCTGAAACCACATTGTATAAAGGTTGGTCCACACTCAAAGAATACATCATCGACTACACTCGACGTGATGGGAGAACAGAACAACAAATTAGAGAGATATATGATAGTGGTGACGGAGCAGCTGTATTGCTTTACAATCCATCTGCTCAAACGATTCTCCTCATACGACAATTCCGACTACCTGTCCTGCTAAATGGCCATCCTAACGGCTTTATCATAGAATGTTGTGCAGGCATGCTCGACGAGTTAAATCCTGAGCAAGCAATCATCAAGGAAATAGAAGAAGAAACTGGCTACCAAGTCACTGAAGTAATCAAGATCTATGAAGCATTCGCAACACCAGGTGCGCACAAAGAAAAGATCCATTTCTATACCGCTCAGTACGATGATAATATGAAGATTCACAATGGTGGCGGCGATATATCTGAGCAAGAAGATATAGAGATCTTAGAATATGGATACGATCAAATTCCGGCATTACTAATGAGTGGCGAGATTATAGATGCTAAGACAATTATACTTTTGCAGTGGGCGATGATGAAGTTGGTACTAAAATAAATATTAATTTTTTTTACAAAATAATTGTATTTTTGGAAGTCAATAATACTTCATGGTGCAATCTAACAAAGTTCATTTTACCAAATGTATTCAGGAAAAATCATTCCAAGTAAAAACAATTATTGTTCTTTTTATTACTATTTTAATTTCTTGTAAAGAATCAGCAAAGACCTATCCTGAATTGCTCAAAGAACTTATTTATATCCCAGAAATTCATGATGATTATGATATCTATAAAGCAGATTCTTTAGTATTTTTTGGTGAAGATTCTTTAGCAAAAACCACATTTCAAAACACGATAAAATCAACTGATGTAAACAACAAAAAGCTAGTTTATGCAAAATCTAAGCTTCTAAATTTAGAGTTAGACTCATCTGCTAAAGAAGGTCTGCTACGCCAAATAAAAAGCATTGATTCTGTACATATTCTCACTTGTATTGAAATATCAAAATTTGAATTAAGCCAACAAAAAACAATATCATATTTGCCAGAACTAAAGAAAATATTGTCTTCACATTATCCTGATTATTACAAAGGAGTCTCATCATCATTATTAGCAAAATATTACGACGAGAGGCTTGACAACATAGACAGTGCTTGGCACTACCTGATGACAGCGGAAAAATATTTTGAAAAGACAAAAATTATATCTCCATTACACCAAAAGCTTTTAGAAACTATAATTTCTTTTTGCACATACAAACGCAAAAATTTATTAGCTATTCGGTATGCAAACTCTTTATTTGATTTTGAGAAATATTACCCACATGCTGATAGTGCCGATATTGCTCAAGCTTATGCTAATAGAGCCTTTATGATGTTCAGAGAAGGAGATATGGATGGAACGATAGAAGATATTGAACTTGGACTTTTATATATCAACCCAATAAAAAATCCAAAGGAATATCAACATTTAATGAAGTCTTATTTGGTTGTCTATATGATTAGTTCAAATGACTCTTTGTGGCAATTGACAGCGAATAAAGTTACTGAAAACATCCAAAAAGCAGGTCAAGATTACATTGATTTGGATAGATGGTTTGGACAATATTACACACAAATGAGCAAATATAAAGAAGCCATCCCTTATTTAATAAAAGCTTTTCAAAAAGAAATAAACTCAGGTTTGCGAAATTCGGCAAAGTATTACACTTTATGTTTTTTACTTTCTCAATGTTACGAGGAACTAGGAGATTTTGAAAATGCACTGACGTATATGGCAAAAAATGTAGGCTTTAAAAGTTATGATGACAAAACTATGATAAAGCATATTTTGACAAATACCGGATACTCTTTTGTTACTAGTTTGCGTTGTGCTAATATTTATTTTTCACAGTATAATCACACTCAAAAAATAGCTTCCTTGTTACATTCGAAAAAATATCTCGATGTTTTAGACGAGGTTATGTTTGGACAATTTAAAGTTGCTGAAGAAAATGCAATCTTGCAGTTTTATCTTGAAAGTGGACAGGAATTTTTTCATTTAGGAATGGATGTAAACTACGAGCTTTGGAAAAAAACAGGTGATCAGCAATATCTTATTTCATTTGTAAACTATAGCGATAAAAATAAAAATAGCCTGATGTATAGAGATATTCAGATGGCACAAAATCTAACAGCTTTACCACCTGATATTATCCAAAAAGAATTTAATCTTAGAGCAGCCATCAAAGAAGAAAAAAGAAAAGGTCTAAAAGGAAATAAAACCTTCGACAGAATCCTAGACGAATATGTTGTACTTGAAGAAGAAATGGAATCTAAATACCGAACTTTTATAACTAGTGGACTGATAAAAGATTCTCTAAATTTAATTGATGTACAACAAGATATTGTGGACAATGAGACATGCATTTTGATCATAGATGAAACTCAAGAATATTGGTATTATACCATAATATCCAGAATGGGAATAATATTAGAAAGGCAACAAATTACGCAAGATAAAATATTAAGTATAGATACATTATTGTCATCGATACAGAAAGAACAGATACCACAAAAGATGAAATCAGAGTTGTTACCTAAAATTATCTATTCATCTTTGTATAAAAAAATTATGTACATACCTGATGGTATCTATCATAGATTTCCTCTCTCAGGGCTCTTTGAAAAGAAAAAATATGACATAAAACATCTGCCTAATATAAGGTTGTACAAAAAATTTTCTGAGCAAGTAAAATCAACCAAAGGGTCGGCTTTTTTTGCATTTTCAGATCCAGAAACAATCAAGGCTACTTATAGGACAAGATTGGCTGAATTGCCAGGAACATATAAGGAAGTTAAGCGGCTTTCCAATCAATATCCAAACGTCACAACATACTCAGGAAAAAATGCCACTAAGGCCAATTTTATCAATGCATATCAAGACACCAATATCCAATATATCCACCTTGCGCTACATGGACTAGCAAACAGTAGTCAGAAAGATGACGTCAAACTCTTCTTTAGGACGAGTACGGGTGGCCTAGATAGTCTTTATGGTTACGAACTCCTCAAGTATAAAAGCAAATGTCAAAAAATCGTTCTCTCAGCTTGTCAGTCGGGTCTAGGCACATATGAAAAAGGGGAAGGATTATTTTCCCTTCCCCGGTATTTTATGATAAATGGTGCAACTGATGTGGTATTTAATTATTGGGATGTGGAGGATTAAAAGTCAACTTTAACACTAATATGTTTATGTACTAATAATGTTGAATCTTTGAGAATACTTCCATTTAAATACTTGTAAACTAAAGTATCTGGAACTTTTTCAGAGCCAATAGAAATATTTGAAATTTGCAAGATTTGATTAATTTTTGCTAAATCTCCATTTTTTAATAGATAAAATTGATCTTGTAAATAATTTGTAGGTACACTATGAACATTCATAAGCATTTTTAATAAATGAACTTGAGAATTTGTGTTATCATAAAAAATTGACTCTTTTAAAATTTGATTTAGTGAAATATTGTAACATCCATACTTTCCAGCAGTAAAAATAGAATAATTGCTTTTATTTGCACTATTATTCAAATCTTTTGGAAGATTTATGAAAATTGGAATTAAAGTATCTCTATCATTAAGAGTGATTTTATACATAGATTTATAATAAGTTATTTCTTTATTTGGGCTTATAGTCTCAATATTATTCAAAACGTGCAACTCTTCATTATTAATTTTCATTAACGAAAGATTAAGATTAAGTGGCGATGGTTTAATAGATTCTACTTTGCCCGTTAACAATGGATAAGTATGTTTTTCATGATCCATTTCAGAATTATTGTCTTCTTTTGAGTTAGTATGATTTTCATGGCTTGTTGTCCCAGAATTATTTAAATTCTTACATGAAATAAGGAATAATACAGCAATTAATTGGTATGAGATAAGTGATTTCATTTTGTGTAATAATATTTTTAGTGGTTTATAAATAAATTTGTTTGTTCTGAATATTTAATTAGTTCGGGTTTTTGCAAAATTTCGAGACCTTGCTTTTTATCACCTACACCTATATGACTGACACCAAGATAAAATAAAGCCAACGTATCTTTTTGCCCAACCCACAACTCATTCAATAAAGGTATGGCATCGTCAAAAAGCTGAATACTATACATTTCATAAGCACGCCTTTGCGCTCCTGATAGTGTATCTATCTGGTTTATTGATCTTTTTGTCGAATGTAAAATAAGACTTTTATCAAAATCTAATGCATACAATGTTTTATATTCTTCAGGAACTTCCTGTTTAGATTTTAATGAAATACTATATAAAAAGTAACCCAACAAAATAATTAAAAAAGTGAATAAACTCCATTTCCCCCAATTTTTCTTAGGCTTAGTGATGGTTTCATTTTCCCACTTTTTCATTATTTCCAGCTTATCTTTTAATACACTTATTCTGATCCCTTCTTGAATGTTTTTTAGGTCTTGAAAATCAGCATACAACTCCGAGTCTATTGATAATCGTTCTTGTAATGCCGCTGCATCTGCTGAACCCAATCTTCCTTTTAGATGGCTGTTCAGTAAATCTATATCATCTTGACTACTTTTCAATCTTGTGTACTTTTTAGTATATGTTCAGAATAGATACTTTGTAACCTTTTGAGGCATTTATATTTTTGATTTTTTGTAGTATCTGCATTTTTATAACCCATTTTTTCGGTGATTTCTTCCATACTCATGTCATGATAGTAATACAGTTGTAGGACAGACTTACAAGGATCACCTAGTTTGTCTAGTGAAACCATGGCTGCGGATAATTGATGGTCGACAGTATCATCTTGGCTTTCTTGCACTACATAATTTACAATCAATGTAATATCGTCTGATGCATTTTTTCTTTTGTCACGCAAATACTCTAGAGCTTTATTCTTTGCAATTCCAAAAAGGTACGTTTTAACATTAGAAGATAACGTAGTTAACTTTCCTTTAATCACATTATCGTACAAAATTAGGACGGACATTTGGAAGATATCTAGCGCATCATCTTCCGAGCATCCAAAATCTCTTTGGAGCCAAACAAGGCAATCTTGTCTACAAAGCCCATAAATCTCTTTAAGTGCTTCGTTCTCATTGGTTTTGATTTTTAGGATCCAATCCACAATGGGTAATTTGGGTTTTGCTATGCAAAGCTAATATAATTTGTAATATATTGTTAATCGATGTAATTAAATATAATTTGATTTATAAAAACAGTTACCTTAAATTTGGTTATTTTAAACAACAGGCTATTTTTAAGATCTAACTAATCTGATTTGCAACATTTGTACTAGAAACAACTCCCGTGGATTTTATACATCCAATATTTACTGAAAGCAGCTTTAAAATCAATTTTAAAACCAAATATTTGCTGTGTTTTTGGTTTATCCTTCACAAGTTCTTTCATAAATTTCCTATACATTCAATCGTATTAATTTATCACTCTTTAGTTAAAACAAAGTTAAACACTTTATATCGATTTAAACTTATGGTAGAGATCAAGGTCTCATTGGCGTATATATTTTTACATTCATCATTCTAAACCTTCATCATGAAAAAGTTAGTAGTATTAGTCGCCATTTTTTTTGTATCAATGGTATCAACATTAGATGCACAAAGAACAAGTGAAAACCGCAGTGAGCACAAAGAGCATCGTACAGAAAGGGCCTACTCGAAAGCTGAAAATCAACGTGGTAATAAGTGTGGTAAAAAACATAAAATTAAACACAAAAATCTTAACCGAAAAATGCATAAAAGAGCAGGGCAAGAAGGCAAAGCTCCACGCGGAGAACGCAAAATGAAAGGAAATAAAGAAAGAGGGGTTTATTAGTCAATAGAGCGGAGATTATAAATGTTATGATCTTCGCTCTTTTCGTTTTCAACCCAATAATACAAACCTTTTAGGT
Organism: Saprospiraceae bacterium; assembly: GCA_041739205.1. GTDB lineage: Bacteria > Bacteroidota > Bacteroidia > Chitinophagales > Saprospiraceae > OLB9. The sequence goes on along the minus strand of JBGSOH010000058.1, from coordinate 23,295 downwards.
TCCCTTTCTAAGGAGGGATAAACGATTCTTGTTAAGTGTAGTCCCTCCGGAAATGCCAATGTTCTAAATGTGAATGATTGGTTATTTCGAGTCACATCATTAAATTCTTCTAAAGTTATCTCTCCTTGACCCAATGCCAATAATCTAGATACCATAATTCGAATCATAGATCGTAAAAATCGATTGGCAGTAAATCGAAAACAAAACTGCTTTCCATCTTCACTTATAAGGATATCCGCTTCATACATATAACAAAATGTATTGTGGAATTTATCTGGTGTCAAACATAAGTGACGGAAATCTGTGATATTTTTTAATCCTTCCACGGCTGCTTTCATGGAGTCGATATCTAAGGTAGTAATATTGTTGTAATAGGCGCTCACAGGGGCTAAAAAAGGATTAATCTCTGTATGCATGTGGTATTCGTAACTTCTTTTTATGGCATCAAATCTACTGTGTGCTCTATCATGGACAGGTATCAGTTCGTACACAGAAATATCCGAAGGCAACATTCTGTTTAGTCGCTCAATAGGGTCATAATTCCATTCACCGTCATAATCAAAATGTCCAAAATATTGTGTGGCATGTACGCCTGCATCTGTCCTGCCGCAACCCATGAAGCTGATGGTTTTTTTAGTCATTTTGTTCAGAGCATTTTCAAAAACCTGCTGAACACTTGGTCCTGAATTTGCCTGCCGCTGCCATCCTCGATACGCTGTCCCTCTATAGGCTAAATGAATAAAATACCTCATAATGATGGATGGTTAAAAAAATTATATACCGAAAAGTACAAATAATTGTTAAAAAAACAAAATTTTTCTAATCTTGGAACTATTTTTGAATAACATTTGTATTCACATAGTAATAAATAACACACAAAGTTAAATGATCGTAAAGAAAACATATACATTATTAATCAATCACAGACAATCTCCCTTGTCAGGATTAGTATGTTTTCAGATCCTATCGCCCCAGCATGCCCCGTCTGTATTGAGACATAGGCGGGTCTAGTACTACTTCCCTCATTTTTTTTATTGCATTAGAAGTGCAGTATCCTTTCTCGTAAGAGCCACCATATTATTTATTTTTTCATTTTCAAACCGTTTATAAAAATGGCTGATATCCACGGTGATATATTGATATTGGAAGCAAATATTGATCATGAGATCTACAGTTTGCAGATTTGTGAAGAGATGGAATCTTCTGCAAAAATAAGAGGTACTGGAATAGCAAAAAGAAGCCCCGAATACCTCACCAAAAAAATGGAAGAAGGCAAAGCTGTCATTGCACTCACTAAAGATGGAACGTGGGTAGGATTCTGTTATATCGAAACATGGGAAGGCGATTATGTTGCCAATTCTGGACTTATCGTATCTCCTGATTTCAGAAAAACAGGAGTGGCCAAAGGCATCAAACAAAAAATATTCGAACTATCGAGAAGGAAATATCCCAATGCCAAAATATTTGGTTTGACCACAGGACTGGCAGTAATGAAGATCAACAGTGACCTAGGATACGAACCGGTCACTTATAGCGAACTCACCCAAGATGAAACTTTCTGGGCAGGATGTAGAAGCTGTGTCAACTTTGAAATCCTTACGGCCAAAGATCGCAAAAATTGTCTTTGTACAGCCATGCTTTATGATCCATTAGATCACGCTCCTTTAGAACAAGTCAAACATGATTTTGAAGAAAATGCACCTGTATTCGAACGATTTATGAAAATCAAACAATTTAGATTTCTGAATGGACTTTTTGATCGTCGCAAAGAAGCAGTAAAAGTCAGTAAAGTATTCACCTCACTTTTTGCTAATATATTTTAAATACCAATAAAAATGCAGAAAAAATCAATTGTTTTGGGTTTTAGTGGTGGATTAGATACCACATATTGTGTCAAGTATCTTACAGACGATCTCGGTTATGATGTACACACTGTGACAATAAATACAGGTGGATTTGATGAGGCAGAACTTGCCAAAATTACCCAACATGCCTACCAATTGGGTGTGAAATCTCATACCAATATAGACGCCATTCGATCTTATTATGACGACATCGTGCGATTTTTGATCTATGGGAATGTACTTAAAAACAATACGTATCCTCTTAGCGTAAGTGCAGAAAGACTCAGTCAAGCCATGCATATCGCCAAACACGCTATATCGCTCGGTACCCATGTAGTGGCACATGGCAGTACTGGCGCAGGTAATGACCAAGTAAGATTCGACCTTATACTCCGTATGATGATACCCAATGTAGAGATTCTCACACCTATTAGAGACCTTAAACTTAGTCGTCAGGAAGAAATAGATTATCTACAAGCAAAAGGTGTAATCATTGACACAAAAAAAGCAGCTTACTCTATCAATAAAGGATTGTGGGGAACAAGTGTTGGTGGCAAAGAAACGCTTACTTCGCACGGTATGTTGCCTGAAGAAGCATGGCCTTCACAGATGACTGCTACTTCAAATATTGATCTTACACTTCAATTCGCACAAGGAAATCTGGTAGGAATCAACGATCAAATATTTGGGCATGCAACAGACGCAATTTTGCATTTACAACAATTGGCATCACCATTTGCCATCGGAAGAGATATACATGTGGGTGACACCATCATAGGTATCAAAGGTAGAGTAGGGTTTGAAGCTGCTGCTCCCATGATCATTATCAAGGCACATCACGCATTGGAAAAACATGTGTTGACCAAATGGCAGCTGAGTTGGAAAGATCAGTTGGCTCAGTTTTATGGAAATTGGATGCATGAAGGACAAATACTAGATCCAGTAATGAGAGATATTGAGTCCTTTTTGGTCAACTCGCAAAAAATGGTCACAGGAAAAGTTTATGTGACGCTGATGCCTTATCGTTTTGTGGTGACAGGCATCGTTTCTGACCATGACTTAATGAGTAGCAAGTTTGGTAGTTATGGTGAGATGAATAATACTTGGACAGGAGAAGATGTGAGAGGCTTTACTAAGATTTTTGGAAATCAAACATCCATTTACCATTTGGTCAATGATATAAAATATACTTAAAATGATTAAAGTAGGCATCGTAGGTAGTTCAGGATACACCGGAGGAGAGTTGATCAGATTGTTGGTCCATCATCCCGAAGTTTCTCTTGTATTTGCGCAAAGCAAAAGCAATGCAGGTCATCAAATATCATCTATTCACCAAGACCTATTCGGAAGTTGTGACCTTACTTTTAGTGAAGTGATACAACTTGATGTAGATGTAATTTTCCTTTGTACCAATCATGGTGAAAGTCGTAAAATTCTTTCTGAAATTAATTTGATAGAAGGAATAAAAATGATTGACTTATCCAATGATTTTAGGTTGAAGTCTGCATGTACTTTTGGAAATAGAAACTTTGTATATGGACTTCCTGAAATCAATCGCTGCGTCATCAAAAATGCATTTTCAGTAGCTAACCCTGGATGTTTTGCGACAGCGCTTCAATTGGGCATTTTACCACTTTTGAGGCAGGGACATGACAATGACTTTTATGCAACAGGTATCACGGGATCAACAGGCGCAGGTCAGTCGCTATCATCTACATCACATTTTTCATGGCGGACCAATAATATTCAACCATATAAAACACTTAGCCATCAACATTTAGACGAAATCAATCAAACTGTTTATCAAATTGGTATGTCAGAGACTAGTCCAAGCATTCATTTTGTACCATGGAGAGGAGATTTTGCAAGAGGTATTTTAATGAGTATTCAGTCACAAAGTCGATATAATTTGGAAGAATTGTATGACATATATTTTGACTATTACAAAGAAGAACCATTCACTTTTGTGAGTACAGAAATGATACATCTAAAACAAGTGGTCAATACCAATAAATGTCTAATTCACATAGAAAAAGTAGGCGATCAAATTGCAATTCATACCGTGATAGATAATTTAATAAAAGGTGCCGTAGGTCAAGCTGTGCAAAACATGAATCTCATGTTTGACTTAAACGAAAAAACAGGTTTATCTCTCAAAGCTTCGGCATTCTAAATACCAAAACGAAACATGGAATTATTTGATGTTTATAGCATTCAGCAGATCAATATACACAAAGCCAAAGGGTCTTACGTATGGGACGACAAAGGCAATCAATATCTAGACATGTATGGTGGACATGCTGTGATTAGTATCGGACATTTGCATGATCATTGGCAAAAAGCCATTTCCGATCAACTGCAAAATATTGCTTTTTACAGCAATTCTGTCATCATTCCCATGCAAGAAAAACTTGCAGACTTATTGGGTCGTGTGTGTGGCAAACCTGATTACCGACTTTTTTTGTGTAATTCTGGTGCTGAAGCCAATGAAAACGCACTAAAATTGGCATCTTTTTATAATCAACGCAAAAAAATAGTGACTTTCAGTGGTGCTTTTCACGGTAGAACTTCCTTGGCGGTAGCGTGTACAGATAATGCATCGATCATCGCTCCTGTTAATGAAAATGAACACATCATCAAACTGCCATATAATGATGTCCAAGCGCTTCAAAAATGTTTCGAATCCCATGGGAATGAAATATCTTCCGTCATCGTTGAAGGCATACAAGGTGTAGGCGGTATTGTAGAAGCAGACAATACTTTTTTGCAATCCATAAGGAATCTTTGTGATCAATACAATGCCGTTTATATTGCAGATAGTGTGCAATGTGGTTATGGTCGTACAGGGCATTTTTTTTCGCATGATAATGCAGGTGTATCAGCGGATATTTACACAATGGCCAAAGGAATGGGCAATGGTTTTCCAATCGGAGCCATCATTTGTGCACCAAAATTTGAAGCAAAAAAAGGAATTCTCGGCACTACTTTTGGTGGGAATCATTTGGCTTGTGTGGCAGCTATTGCAGTATTGGAAGTGATAGAAAAAGAAAGCTTATTGGAAAATGCAAAAAAGGAAGGTGACTTTCTTATACAAAGTTTACGTGCCATTCCTGAGGTAAAAACAGTACGAGGTCGTGGTTTGATGATAGGATTTGAAATGGTAGAAGCACATAGCTATCTTAAAAAAGAGTTGTTAGAAAAATGTCGAATTTTCACTGATGAAGCCAAAAATAACGTCATCCGATTGCTGCCTTCATTAGCGATAAGCAGACAAGAAACCAATCAATTTTTGGCAGCAGTTCATTCTTTAATCCTGAATAAATAATATGTTAGACTTTATATCCACGGATGATGTAGCAAATGTACAAGCACTTATCCAAAAAGCCATCAATTATAAAGATCAACCAAAGCTAGACCAAACTCTTGGACTAGGCAAAAGATTGGGTTTGTTGTTTATGAATCCAAGCCTACGCACAAGGATTAGTACACAGATTGCTGCTGAAAATCTTGGGTTAGAAACCTACGTGCTCAATGTTGGAAAAGACAATTGGCAACTAGAGTTTCAAGAAGGTGCCATCATGGATGGTACGACAGTAGAACATATCAAAGATGCAGCACCTATCTTGGGCGAATATTTTGATATCATCGGCTTGAGAACTTTTCCAGGTTTGACGGATCGTACAGAAGATTACAGCGAACACATCATTAAGAGTCTCCAAAAATACGCTGGAAAACCCATCATTAGTCTTGAAAGTGCCACCTTGCATCCTCTACAAAGTCTAGCAGATCTTGTCACAATAAAGGAGACTTTCAAAGAAAAAAGAAAACCAAAAGTGGTGATGACTTGGGCACCACATATCAAACCAATACCTCAATGTGTTGCTAATAGTTTTGCACAATGGGTCAATGCTTGGGATGAAACGGAATTTGTCATCACACATCCAGAAGGTTTTGAACTAGATGACGTCTATACAAAAGGCGCAAGCGTAGAGTACGATCAACAAAAAGCTTTAAAAGATGCAGATTTTGTTTATATAAAAAACTGGAGTAGTTTTCATGATTATGGGTCTGTGCTTCCTAATGCATCTGCTTGGATGATGACAAAAGAACATCTTTCCCATACCAATAATGCCAAGATTATGCATTGTCTTCCAGTGCGACGCAATGTAGAAGTCAGTGACGAAATCCTAGATAGTTCGAATGCTATCACCAAGCTACAAGCAAGCAATCGTGTTTGGGCAGCCCAAGCAGTCATTAGTGAAATTTTAAAACCATCAACATGATCAATATCGTAAAGATAGGTGGAAATATCATTGACAACGAGGTCGCACTATACAAGTTTCTTTTTGATTTTGCTTTCATAGCTGGACCTAAAATCCTTGTACACGGTGGTGGAAAAATAGCTACGGACATTGCCCAAAGTCTAGGTATTTCTCAGCAAATGATAGATGGCCGACGTGTGACCAATGCCGACACACTAGATGTCATTACAATGGTGTATGGTGGTTTGATCAATAAAAATGTGGTCGCTGCTCTTCAGTCTTTTGGTTGTCAAGCAATAGGTGTTTGTGGTGTCGATGGTAATTTGATTAGTGCCGCCAAAAGAGTAGTAAAGGATATCGATTTCGGTTATGTTGGAGACGATTTAGTAGTCAATACAGATATAATTTCTGCATTGTTGGACCAAGGATTAACATTAGTTGTTGCACCAATTACGCACGACAGAAAAGGTCAATTGCTCAATACCAATGCCGATACTATTGCAGAAAGCCTTGCCTCTGCTTTGTATAAAAAAGAAGAAGTTCAACTCATTTATTGTTTTGACAAAATGGGTGTATTGGAAGATGTCAATGATGAAAAATCGGTCATCGCGATGCTAAATAGCAACCAAATATCTGCCATGAAAGATAAAGGAAAAATCCACACGGGCATGATTCCAAAAATAGACAATGCATTAAAAACAGTAAAGACAGGAGTGCAACATGTTATGATTGGTCATGCAAGTCATATTTCGAGTTTAGTTGAAGGCGTAGGCGGAACAAAAATAATCGCTTGAATATGGAGAATGCAGCCATTTTAGAATTAAAAGATAAAGCCATAGATTTGTTGGCAACACTGATCAGAACACCGTCATTCAGTAGGGAAGAAGATCAGACCGCTGAGGTTCTTGTTTCATATTTGGATGAACATGGTATCAAAAGTACAAGATTAAAAAATAATGTTTTTGCTTTCAATAAACACTTTCGACCTGAGCTTCCTACTATCTTGCTTAATTCGCATCACGATACAGTAAAACCTAATCTTGGATATAGTATTGATCCTTTCATGCCAAAGATCGTAGATGGGAAATTGTATGGTTTAGGTAGTAATGATGCAGGTGGGTCTTTGGTAGCATTGCTCACAACTTTTATACATTACTATCATGATGAAAACTTGAAGTACAATCTTTGTTTTGCCGCTACGGCTGAAGAAGAAATATCTGGTATTAATGGTATTGAACTTTTTATAAAAGAAATAAAAAATATGCTTCCACTAGGCGATCATCCGGATGATTGTGCCATTATAGGAGAGCCTACAAAAATGCAAATGGCAGCAGCAGAAAAAGGTTTGGTGGTTTTGGATGCAACTAGTGAAGGCAAAGCAGGACATGCAGCAAGGGAAGAAGGTATCAATGCGCTATATAAAGCTACAAAAGATATCACATGGATTCAAAATCATCAATTCGATAAAGTGTCTGACTTGCTTGGTCCTGTGAAGATGTCTGTAACATCGATACATACCGATAACAAAGCGCACAATGTAGTCCCTGATACTTGCCACTTTACAATAGATGTGCGCGTGAATGAACTTTATACACTAGAAGAAGTGGTAGAAATTATTCAGAAAAACATTGATGCCACCATAAAACCACGTAGTTTGAGAATCCGATCAAGTCATATTCCTGACAAACATATTTTAGTAAAATCAGGACTGGCATTGGGCAAAACCACTTATGGTTCACCAACGACTTCTGATAAAGCGCTTGTAGGAATACCAGCTTTAAAAATGGGTCCAGGCGACTCTGCAAGAAGCCACACAGCAGACGAATTTATCTTTATTCATGAAATCCATGAAGCGATAGACGATTATATCTCTTTGATTTCTTTCATCCGTTAAAAAAAGTAAAAAATGAAAATTTGGCAAAAAAAGGAAAGTGACTCAAGCCACACGATGGTAGAAAAATTCACGGTAGGAAAAGATAAAGAATTTGATCTTCAGTTAGCAGCATATGATGTCCAAGGTTCGATAGCACATGTCAAAATGTTGCATAAAATAGGTTTGCTTACTGGTGAAGAACTAGAAGAAATTATTGTAGGTCTTGAAGAAATAGCTGCAACTATAGACGCAGGCAAATTTGTGATAGAAGATGATATCGAAGATGTGCATTCTCAAGTAGAATATATGCTCACGCAAAAAATAGGCGATAATGGTAAAAAAATACATACAGGAAGATCTAGAAATGACCAAGTTGCATTAGATATTAAATTGTATTTAAGAGCAAAATGTCAAGAAATTAGCAGCGAAGTTCTCAGTCTTTTTGAACTATTGATCTCTCTGAGTGAAGCGCACAAAGACAAAGGTTTGCCTGGTTACACACATCTACAGTTAGCCATGCCATCTAGTTTTGGACTTTGGTTTGGCGCGTATGCAGAAAGCCTAGTGGACGATATGGAAATGATGGTAGGAGCTACCAAAATAATCAACAAAAACCCATTGGGAAGTGGTGCAGGATTTGGTAGTACTGTTCCATTAGATAGACAGATGACGACAGATTTATTGGGATTTGAAACCATGCATTATAATGCCATCAATGCACAGACAGCTAGAGGAAAGGGAGAACGAGCTGTAGCTTCGGCTATGGCATTTGTAGCAGCGACTTTAGCGAGATTGAGTATGGATTGTTGTCTTTATATGAATGAACATCATCGATTTATATCATTTCCTGATTCGCTGACTACGGGAAGTTCGATCATGCCACACAAGAGAAATCCAGATGTTTTTGAGTTAGTACGAGGTAAATGTAATCGAATTCAGGCACTTCCAAATGAGTTGAACTTGCTTTGTGCCAACCTACCGTCAGGATATCACAGAGAGATGCAACTCACCAAAGAGATTTTGTTTCCTGCCATTGATGAGTTGATAAGTTGTATAGAAATGATCAAACTTATGCTCACCAATATTCAAGTAAAAGAAAATATTCTAGAAGATCCAAAATACACTTATTTATTCACGGTAGATGCTGTAAATCAGCTTGTTGTATCAGGCACGCCTTTCAGAGATGCGTATAAAATTATCGGTAATCAAGTAACAGAAGGAAACTTTACGTTTGACCATACCAATACTCAAAAACCAAGTCAACCACATGAAGGTAGCATTTACAGATTGTGTAATGATGAGATAAAAGAAGAGATGAAAAAGGTGATGGAAAGGATTGGATAAACTACTGATTTGGGCATTTTTTGCAACGTTTTCCGTTTTTGTATTTCTTGCAGCACTTCTTCATCAGATAAGGAAAAACGGTGCCATTCTGAATAACGTTTAATTCGAAAAATTGATCTTTGGTAGATGGTAACTCACAATTATTATTAGGTGAAATTTGACCAATCTCTTGATAATTGAACAGTGAATTTGTATTATTTGTATCAAACATCTATTTAGACTAATTATAATTAGAACAAAGGTATGTGTTTAGATAATAACCGACAATAATTTATGATAAAAATATTCAGTCTTTGAAAATAAAATTCAAATTTTGGTAAAATCAATGAATAATTGAATCGCCAACACTTACAATTCCCTCAGATGTACACATGACATTTGTACCAAAAAGCACACTATTGCCTTCTTTTCGGTAGGTATTGAGCACTTTTAGTACTTCGTTTTGAATGGTAGCATCATTTTGATTTATGGTGATGACATTACATCTGGCACATGGCTTAATGTTGAGAAAACTAGCTGACCCAATTTGTATCTTATTCCATGTATCTTCTTCATGCGCTTCTGTAGTTTCTACAATGATATTGGGTCTAAATCTATTCATCTCAATAAGTTCGGACAATTTTTGATTCAAATATTGAAGACTTTCAGTTCCTGCTATTAAATAAGGATATCCATCTGCCAATGACACATGGATATCTATATTTTTTGCACTATTATAATGAATTCTTGCTTTGTCATCTAAGATACGGACCAAATCAACTTGCTGACCCAACATCTCTGAAAACCAAGCGGATGCATCATTACTCACTAGCTGTACCAATGCGTCATCATCCCATACTTTAGTTTTGATCACGTCACCGTTTAATGTTTCATGGAGATCAAAAGAAATAGATTTATCTTGATACGAAACGAAGAGCTTTCCTTCCTTTATTTCAGGTATAAACAAAGCCATCTTGGGTTGTGTCCTTTGTGTCACAAATTTATTGGCTTCATCTATCAACATCCATCTTCTATCATATTCAAATCCTGCAGGAAAAGCATTCGCTTTCTTAACTGAAATACCTCCTAATCCTTTGATTGGGTAGATAACAAGTTCCTTGATTGTGTACATCATGTCAGTTCAGGTCTACCGATGAATACTTTTATTTCTGGCGAAAACTTCACTTCTAGTCGCACAATTAAGACATCTCTCATCGGTGCTTTTGTTTTTTTGTGAAGCATAAGGGTTGTTTTTACAACATTCAAAAACAACTTAATAGATTTATCTTCCTTATAAACTTCTGATAAAGCTTCTATCTTTTCGTCATCAAAATCTGCTGTTTTACCCACCATCTCAGCAAGCATACAAGGATTGATTGACATTGAAATACCGAAGGAAGTCAGTTCGAAGCCCATTGTTTTAAGTTTTGGAAGGATTTCTACCCATTCGTCTACCATGGCCAATGCTTTTTCCTTGGTCATATCCTTGGCTTCATTGATTTTTTCCTTGGCGGCATCATTAATTTCTGCCGCTTTTTCAAGTACAATATCACTTGTTTCTTGGAGTGTTTTTAATATGTTTTTAAGCATTTTGGAGTGTATTTGAATACAAAAGTAAAAAGTTTAAGCGCAAAACCAATACGTTTGATTACCATTAACCTTTGAATCCCAATAACAGTGAAAAAGTGTGAGGTACCAAGTGACTTGCCAAAGCAGAATCACTCACATTTGCCAATGCTCTACTATATCGAAATTCAGGACTAAAGATAAACTTACTGAATACTTGATTAAGTCCAATACCTACATCCATGGACAGATAATTTTTTAAATCGACGGATGATCTTGAATTAATGGGGAGACTGTACGAAGGTCCAAGAAATAGATAAGGGTTGGTTTTGCTTTTTGAAAGTGCAAATAAAATATAAGTTGAAATGTCAAGATTGGCTGGCATTGTGTACTCAATTTCGGAACCATAACTAAGTTTCGCACTATTGAATGAAAATCCAAATCTTGGTAAAATAGAAACCGTATGACTAGCTTTGATTTCTGACAACATACCAAAATGCAAACCAAAACCACTTTCGGTAGAATAACCAAAATTTGGTCCTTTTTTAGCTATTAGATTTTGATAATTAAGACCCGTGTAAATACCAAATAACCACTTTTTTTCTGAGATGTCAGATGTAGTGATTTGTGCAAAAAGACCCGTAAAACTCCATAATAATGAAGCTACTAAAAAAAACTGTCGCATTGTAAATAATAATTGGTGAAGTCGAAGATTCCTCTGAAATATTAGTTTGTTTTATTTCTACCATAAACGAACAGTTGAATCAATTATTATTAAAAGATATCTCGTTAACAAAACCTGACTATTTACTCAGCAGTAGTCAATTCAGAAAATTGCATATCATATAGTTTTCGATATTCGCCATCTTGTCTTGTTAGAAGATCGTCGTGTGTGCCTTGTTCCATTATTTTGCCATTGGACAATACAATAATGTTGTGTGCATGTTTGATTGTAGATAACCTATGAGCAATGATGATAGAAGTCCTATGATCTATGAGTTTTTCTATAGCGTATTGAATCACGGCTTCTGTTTCCGTATCGATAGAAGACGTAGCTTCGTCCAAGATAAGAATATCAGGATCAAACACAAGTGCTCTCACAAAGGAAATCAACTGTCGCTGTCCTACGCTGAGATTACTACCACGTTCAGAGACTTTATAATCATAGCCGTCAGGTAGTCTTTCTATAAATTCATGAGCGCCGATCATGATGGCAGCTTCTTTCACTTTTTCGAAAGAGATGTTTTTGTCCCTTAGTGTTATATTTTCAAAGACATTGCCTTCGAATAAAAAAACATCTTGCAATACGATGGCAATACGATTTCTAAGTGCTTTGAGTTGATACTCTTTAATATCCACATCATCTATCAAAATAGTACCTGAATGGATATCATAAAACCTACTCAAGATATTGATAATGGTAGATTTTCCTGAACCCGTACTGCCTACCAATGCCAATGTTTGGCCAGGAGATAAGGTGAAATTAATATCTTTTAAAACATCATTTTTATCATCGTATGAAAAGTAAACATTCGAAAAAGCTATTTTACCATCCAATTTTTTAGGGTTTATCATGCCTTCGTCAGGTATAAAATCTTTACTATCTAATATTTTGAATACTCTTTCGGCAGCAACTAGACCCATTTGCATGGTGTTAAATTTGTCTGCCATAAACCTGATAGGTCTGAACAAAAGATTGAGATACAAAGGGAAAGCTACCAAAGCGCCTAGACTCACATGATCTTGGAGAAATCCTTTGGCACCAAGCCATATCATCAAAGCCAAAGAAACAGCCGAAACCAACTCTACAACTGGAAAAAACACAGCATAATAGAATACAGAATCGAGATTTGCACTCGTGTAGGAATGGTTTATTTTTTTGAATACATCTTTTTGGTTTTCTTCTGCATTAAATATTTGTACGGTTTTCATGCCTGTAATGCGCTCTTGGAGAAAAGCATTCATATTGGCTATCTGTGTACGTACTTTTTGATACGAAATCTTGACTTTTTCTTTGAAAATATAACTAGCAAGAATCATAAAAGGCATAGTAATAAACAAGATCAAGGTCAATCTCCAACTCGTATAAAACATAATGCCCACGACTGCAAACAAGGTAATAAAATCCGCCACAATCGTAATGACTCCTTGCGCAAAGACATTATTGATCGCTTCTATATCGTTGATCGTTCGAGTAGTAGATGTTCCTATAGGTGTCTTGTCAAAATATCTCAGACGAAGATTTGTAATATGACGAAATACCTTGACGCGCATATCTTTGATGACAGACTGACCTAGTTCTGCTGTGATGTAGATAAAATAGTACTTCATGACTACATTGATGAGCAAAACGACCATAAATAGTACGGCCATCATGACCATGCCATCTTTCTGACCATTGATGATATTGTTATCTACAATCTGCTGTACGATAAACGGCTGAGCAATAGAAAAAGGCGTGATGACTACCGCGAGTACGATAGATTGAATGAATAAAGATTTGAAAGGTTTGGCTGTGGCAAGGACACGTCTCAACAATATCCAGTCAGTTCCTTTTTTTGATTCCATGCTACAGATGTGATTGATATTTTAACGTCTTTGTCTTTAAAAAGTTGTAGGAAGTTGATGTCGAGATGGAATTTTTAGAAAATTTGATGAAGTGAAAGCTGATTTAAATAGACTAAAGTTACTAAATGAAATAAAATTTAGTTTACAGTAAAGTGTTTACTGTAAACTAAGTAAAAACCAACTATTCAACCTTCATCATTTTTACCAAATCAAGGAAGTATAAAGGACGTGAAACAAATAATTAATTAAATACGTTTAATGATGTATAAAAATATAAATCGATGAAAGTTCTTTTAGAAATTCCTGACAATAAAGCATCATCATTGATGGAAGTTCTTCAAAGTATATCTTATGTCAAAGTCAAACAATTGACTGATTCAAAGGCCTTATTATTAAAAGAGATAAAGGATGCAGTTGAAGAAATGAAACTGATAAAGTCAGGTAAAAAAGATGCCCGAAACGCAGAAGATTTTTTAAATGAGCTATAATGTAAAATCCATAGAAGTATTTGAAAAACAAGCAAAAAGACTTATTAAAAAATATGCTTCTCTAAAATATGAACTCCTAGCACTTATACAAGAGCTTAAAGAAAATCCTCAGAAAGGTACACCAATTGGAAAGGGCTGTCACAAAATACGAATTTCGATTGCATCAAAAGGTAAAGGTAAATCTGGAGGTGCTAGAATTGTAACTAATTTTGTAATTGCAAATCAATCTGTATATTTACTTACAATATTTGACAAGTCAGAAAAGGATAATATTTCGGACCAAGAACTAGAAGAAATTCTCAAATATTTGCCTGAATAATTACAAAAACCCAACTACTCCACCTTCATCATTTTTACCAAATCGAGGAAGTATTGTTTTGACCAAATATCGAGTTCTTTTGGGTTTTGGATGAAAGATGCAATATCGTTTACTGCTTTTTCAATGTCAAGATTTTCTATTTTTTCTATTAACAATTCTTTGAAGGTATCAGCAGTCAAATCTTCATTAGAATCAAGCAAATGTTCAGAGTTTTTTGCTCTATCTAAAAATTCATTTAATGGCAATGTTACATCTTTGTTTACATACCAAACGAAATCATACCAATCCCTACCTTTAACTCTGTTTTTCAATTCTCTAAACAATACAGCATGCATTTTACCTGCAAATAATGATGGTAAAGTCATTGTAGAAACATAAAAGGAATAAGGCTTGTCCAAAACTTTTATCTCTTTTGTAAATAGTAAAGGTGGTGTTTTATCTATTTCAATTTTTATCTTCATGATTGGAAAATTAGTCCTATTTCTCGACTTTTCATCCAATGTGATAAGGCCCCAAATGGTATTTTCTTTTAGAAAAGCTGACTCCACAGGGGAAACACTACGTTTCTGCTTCAAGTTGATATCTACATCTAATCCTAAAATGTTAAACTCTTGTTTGATGGCTCCAAAATATTTTTCAAGGGAAAAAGAAGCATCTTTGTAATTTAAAGAAAAGTCCAAATCTTCAGAATACCTATCCAAGCCATAAAATATCCTTAAAGCAGTGCCACCATAGAAGGTAGCATGTTCAAAAAACCCACCTCTTGCCAGACCTGCTAAGGCTACTTGTTGCATGATTTCTCTTTTAGCATTTAATAAGTCTTCTTGACTTAAGATATTATAATCTTCTAACCATTGATTGATCATATGTGTGTTTTTACTAAGTTATATAATATGGTAATTTGTCTTTTTTTCTCACCAAAATCCATCAATTGTTCTAATAACTTTATGTCTAGTTCTTTGATTAAATCTGTATCCATCCTCAGATCATCTTCTAGATAAGTTAAAAGATCAAGCTTTCCACTAAACTGTAAATTAGGTGTCATCAAGATATGGTCGTAAAGTGCTTTGGTAGGTGATGCCATTATACAACTCATTCCTGGACCAAAATTATAATGTTGAATTCCAAAATGAAAGACTTCAGTATTTAGGTGGAAATAATCAAATCTTCCAATAGATGTATCTACGGACTTACCTCTATTTATAGTAGCGGAGTGTATTGTTACAGCTCTTTCTGAGATCCATCCTAGCCACGAAAGTACGGTAATACCTGTCACATAAGATGGAACGTATAGAACATTGGCAATTTGAAATTTGGAATATTTATTGTTTTTTGGAAGATATAATCCTCTAATTAACGAACTGATCTCTCCTTTAGACTTAAGATATTTAATCTTTTGTTCTGGATGTTTCACATCACCTATCTGAGATGCTAGAACATAATGCGGTAAAGGACCTGAAAAATTCATTTTTACAATTTTATGAAAAGATAAGTAGAATTTCTTAAGGTTGCCATTTTTTATATCATTTACTCGAATTTGACTTTTCAGTATGGAGTTTTGATACAAAATAAAAAAACCTGACCATCTTTACGACAATCAGGTTTTTATTAAAGCCACAATATTTCTATTAAAATCTATGTCTATTTCTTCCCAAAGAAGTCAAACTTTACACCTAGATTTATTCTCGCATTGTAAAACTCTTCTTGGTAAGTTCGATCTTGGATGCCTTGGTAATATCTCAAAGAAATTGATATTCCTTTAAATCTAAGGACGTCATTTTCAAGAGCTTGGATACCCTTAGTGCTTTATTCTGAAAAAGTCGTAATCTGAATACAAAATATTGGATGAAATTAATGTTAATTTGATGCACATGGAATTAATTTTAAAATAATATTGAATTCTGATGTTTTGAATGCGATTAAAAGAACTTTGCGACAATTATAAATAGCATATTATGTTTAGAATTTTAATAACTCTTGTCTTAGTATATTTTACTTTATTCGGTTGAAAAGAAAATACCACAGCGTAAGGTTTTACCATATTTACACCAAAAATTAAAACAGAAAAAATACCTGCTAATATGGAAGACATACCATTTTGGACGAAAGTGATGGCAGTGACATAACGAATGTAGCTATCAACGATCAGTTTAAAAATGGTCTTTTTGTGACAATGAGTACAGATGGAACGTTCCAATATTACAAGTGGGAAGACATCGCAGTTAAAGAACTTTTCCTAGCACCAAATGGCGTGAAAAAATAGTAGGTGATAAATGCCGTGGTTTAGTTTTGTGAAGTTCACTATCTTTGCCACATGAATCACCTTACAGATACCATCATTGCACCTGCAACGCCTCAAGGTCAAAGCGCTATTGCCGTCATCAGGCTTTCGGGTCAAGACGCCATTTCCATAACCGATCGTTTATTCAAAGGTAAAAAGCTAAGTGAAGCCGATTCGCACACGATACATTATGGGTGGATTGTAGATGGAGAAAAGGAAATAGATGAAGTAATGGTCTCCGTATTCAGAGCGCCAAAAACATTCACTACCGAAGATAGTATGGAGATATCTTGCCACGGATCACCACAATTGGTGCAATCCATCATTTCTTTAGCAATAAAACACGGTGCAAAATCCGCTTTTCCAGGTGAATTTACATTACGCGCTTTTCTTAATGGTCGTCTTGACTTATCGCAAGCAGAAGCTGTAGCAGACCTGATTCATGCGTCATCTACCAAGTCATCAGAGATTGCACTCAACCAACTCAAAGGTCATTTCTCATCGATGCTAAAGGATTTGAGACAAGAACTGATAGATTTTGCCGCTTTGATAGAACTCGAGCTAGATTTTTCTGAAGAAGATGTGGAGTTTGCGCATCGTGGAAGACTCAAAGATCTCATTCATAAAATTATAACAGTGATCAATCCATTGCTCGATTCTTTCCGATGGGGCAATAGTATCAAAGAAGGCATACCGGTAGCTATCATCGGTGCGCCCAATGCGGGCAAATCTACCTTACTCAACACCATTCTGAACGAAGAAAAAGCATTGGTCAGCGATATCGCAGGTACGACCAGGGATTTTATCGAAGATACTTTGGTCATAGATGGCATTATGTTCCGTTTTATAGATACGGCTGGCATCCGTGAGACATCCGATGTACTCGAAGGTCTGGGTATAGAAAGGTCCAAACAAAAACTCCGTGAAGCAGAGATCGTACTTTTCATTAGTGATATCCACAAAAGTGTGGAAGAGACAATTGCTGAATTCAATGATCTCCAACTCACCAAAGATCAAACAGGCATCATCCTACTCAACAAAGCAGATACAATACCTGCAGCACAAGCAGAACCCAAAACCCAAGCCATCGCCGACAAAAGCGATGTAAAAACCTTGCTCATCACCGCAAAATACAAAGAAACTTTGCAGCCATTATTGTCTTATTTTTCGGAGTATATCCAACACCACAACCAAGCAGAAGGCACCATCATCAGCAATACAAGACACTACGAAGCCCTAGAAAATACCAAACTATGTCTTCAGAAAGTAATTGCAGGACTTGACTCAGGTCTTTCATCCGATTTCGTAGCGATGGATATCAGAGAATCACTTTTCCACTTAGGATCAATCACAGGTGAAGTGTCCACAGATGATTTGTTGGAGTCGATTTTTAGTAAGTTTTGTATTGGGAAGTAGAAATTAAATTATTGTTACAAGAAAGTCTTAGAAAGTTTCCGATGTAGCAATCTCCAATACTAATCCAGCAATTGAGGTCGTCATCATTCTTCATCTTAAATTTCCTCATCAATCTGTAAGTAGATTATCTCTAATGAGGATTTTGGAGTTAACTAAAATCTATATTCATATTAATCTCTCCAGCCAGTCTCCCAAAAATGTAAACGTGAAGCATCGTACCACAACTACGATGAGGATCACAGGAAACATCCTCTTGATATTGGCATTAAAGCCTACAGCTATACCTATCGTCGCAGGTGCGCCAAAAAACATAGTGCCTAGTATGCTCAATCCCAATTCGCCATATTTATTCCAAATACGGAATAATAGGCCTTTCTTTGGCTTGGGTTCTTTATTCTTTCGGAGGTATGTGTTGATCCAATTCTCTATTTTTTGTCCTAAAAACAAGGAGATAAAAGCCCCTATGATACCTCCTATCATAGTACAGATCAAAGTCTGCCACAGTGTCAGACCTACACCCGCTGCTAGGGCTAACGCTACATAGATTTCAAAAGAAGAGAGACCTATAACAGATAGTATTTTCCAAATCATATTTATTTTGGTATTTCGAGCGGCAAGCCTGTGTTTATAAGATCAAAATATATTTTATGTTAAACAAGTAAGTAAGCTGAGAGTTGTTGCATGATTATATATATCCATATTTATCACTCATAATGTTTGTGACCAAAATAAGGCTGTGCCCTTATGATGACAAGATAAAAGTATCGCACCGACTGAAAATGATTTTCTATCTGATG
Source organism: Saprospiraceae bacterium (assembly GCA_041739205.1). GTDB lineage: Bacteria > Bacteroidota > Bacteroidia > Chitinophagales > Saprospiraceae > OLB9. The sequence continues at coordinate 4,558 of JBGSOH010000058.1, read as the reverse complement.
GACATGATTGTTCGTTTATTATGAACAAAATTAACGATCAAAATAATTCTCAGAATTTTCCTTATTTTAGTTTTTCCTGATATCTAGATTCTTCTTTTTATATAACAAAAGTGATATCTTGCACAAAATTTAAATTTATAAAAAATAAATCTACATGAGTACCCATACTTTTAACGAAGCACAAAAGCGATTTGAACCAATCAACACAAAATGTTCTTTTTGTAATTCTGGTGCACAAAGTACTTCGAAAGGAGACCATTGTTATATCTCTATGTACAGTATAAAAGATAGAACAAATCTTGTGGTATATAGAAATGTAAAATTCAATAAAGTTAAAATAGGTTTACCTAGATGCAAACACTGTACTAATGTACACTCAACTGTTAAAATTTTTGATACTTTGGGATTAATTATTGGTGTTTTATCTGTGTTTGTGGTTCCCATAACAATTTGTGTTGTTTTCGACATTAGGTCTAAAATTATTATGTTTATGCTTCTGGCTATGATGTTTGGAGTGGTATATTTTGTAAATAAAGGTATAGAAAATTACATTTTAACTAGCAACAAAACATTATCACAAAAGGATGGATCTCTAAAAGAACCCATAGTTATAGAACTCCTACGGATGGGTTGGTCGCTCGATAGACCCAGCGCTTAATCCAATGAAAATGCTTTTTCCTAATTTAGACCATATCGTCCTAGCTGTGCCTGATTTTGAAAAAACTATTCACGAATTGTCAGAAAAACTTGGTGTACTTCCATCTATTGGAGGTAGGCATTTAACTAGAGGAACAAAAAATGCTTTGCTCCATCTAGGACATAAATGCTATTTAGAGATTTTGGCAGTTGACCATGAAAATAATACTTTTAGCGGACCTAGATGGATGGGCGTAGATCTTATCACTAAACCTACTATAACTAGATGGGCATTAAAAACAGACAGAATAAACACAAAAAGCAAATGCCTTAACGAACATAATCCGAAACTAGGCAATATCGTAGATGGTGAACGCAAAACGCCTGAAGGCGAAACTCTACGATGGAAAATGACGCTTCCACAGCCCGAACCAGAAGTTGATATTATACCCTTTTATCTCGATTGGTCATTATCAGATGTTCATCCTACTGATCGACTAGAAAAAGGCTGTTTCTTGCAAAAAATAACCTTTTACTCACCCCGTCCTGATAAAGAAAAACAAGTCCTTGAAGATCTGTCTTTAAATATGGATATACACCAAGCAGAAGTATCAAAAATTTTAATTTCTATAAGGGGCAAGTATGGCATAATTGAACTATGATTTTTTGGCGCTTACAAGTTGAAAATGCTTCATTCGTAAAAGTACACATCTTATCTTTAAAAACTAATGCTACAATAAAGAATAATTCTTACATTCAGACACTCAAAGTACCTTTGTTTAATAAATTTAGTATTCTTGAAAACATGGATATTTCTATTAGTTTTTTACACTTTGGGTATGCACCCAAATACATTATTTGAAAAGACAAAAATTCAAATAACGACTGACATTTCATCTTTAAAGGATTCCAATGATACCCTTCTCATGATCCAAAGTGTGAAAGGATTTTTACATTGGTACAAAAACAACTATGCAAAAGCAAATAGTTTCGGATTTACCTATCAAGACAAACAAGGAAACTATCTAATGAGCGTAAATCAAGGAAAAGAATATCTCAAATTTTTAAAAAGTAGTGGCTTCATCTCAGACAAATATGTGGATATTTGGTTAAAATATTTTAAAGATAAGGCCAAATATTTATTAGAAAACCTTCAAAATGAAGGACCTCCAGAAGGCTTTGAATTTGATCTAATACTTATCACGCAGGAACCTGAATTAGTATTAAATGAAATCGACAATTTACAATTTGTGGTATTAGAAAATGATGGTAATAAAGCGATTTTACAAATTATAGGAGAGTTTGGTTATGACATTGAACTCATAAATGAAAATGGCAAATGGATGATAGAATACATTGCTACTATGAACTATGATTGAACGTCAATTTTTGATCTTTGGTCACATGATTTAAAGATCCTTGATGGATAAAATAGATTTTTAAAAAAGTAAAAATAAAACATATGAAATGGTTTAGTCAGGTGTTGGTTTGGATTTATGGATTGTCCGCTTTATACTTTTTATATCTTGCCGCAATGGGCATCTTTGTCTATGTAGCAAATAAATCGATGGGACATTATGAATCATTTCTAGTCCCAGGTAGAAATCTTGCATTTGGGCTGATCTTAGTAGTTATTGCCTTTGCTGGATGGAAACTAATGAAAAATCCAGACACTTATAAAATCGGTGCGATTCTTACTTATTTTCCATTCATTGCAGGCGTATTGTTTGTATTATGGTTTGCCTTAATATTTGCAACCAATGGTGGTAAATAGAATTAATTCATTAAATTTTAATAAAACATTTTTATGGCCGTTTTATCCAAAGCAGCGTTTTTTATTCTATTTGGCATCAATAGTTTACTTGTACTTTTTAGCATTTTTAGTTTCTTCGATTTACTTTTTGATCCCTACAAAAAAATGTCAGAAGCACTCATTTTGCTGAGCGGTGGAGTAATCATTGCAGTCGGATTATTTTTTGCATACCAATATGGTTATTCATCAGCTGACTTCTTAAAAGGATCTCTCATTCTTATCTCAGCATTTGTTATCGCTTTGGTGTGGATTATTATCGGCTTATTATGTTTTAATGGCCCAATTCACTGGCAATAAGATGAACTTTGTCCAACAATTAATATTTTATTGTTTATGGTTTGGAACAGGTGTTTTGTCACTCAGTTATATCTATATCGCCATTTTTAAGAGTAGTAGCAACAATCCTGTATTTATGAAACAAGTTTTTGAACTAATTTCTATCTTTGTACTATACATCTACTATAAAGCATATCTGTCAGGAGTCCTAAAAAACGATTTCTTGGTTGGCATAAAAATAGTGCTATTGTCTTGGCTACCTTATTTTATTGTTTTGATAGGCTATTTGATATTAGCAAAAGTACAAGGAAGGCTTTAAGATTATTATTGTAATATGATAAAAATATATTGTATATTTGACTAGAATTTGAATGTGTTCAAAAGAAATGAATGACTCCATAAGATATATTTCTGATCCCACTAGACTCTATGATTATATGACGGAGTTTTCGGTGCATTGTCCTGTTTGTCAAGGAAAAGCAGAAGTCACTGTGCCCTTACATTTTGACTATAAAAATGCTAAGTTAAAATGTACCGTTTGTCATTTTTCTCAAAAAGCTACTGACCTCGTCCGACACAAACCATCAGGTAAATCAAAATGTCATCAATGTTTAGAATTTTTAGATCTATCTATTATTATAGGGTATAAAAATATTCCCACTTATATAAATGTGACATGCAACGTTTGTAAAACCAAGAATAAAGTCCGAGAAAATTGGGAATCCTATGTAGAAAAATACCAAGATATAGGTATCATTGATCCTGCATTTGGGTTACCACTTTGGTATCAAGATTCCGTCAAAGGAAACAACTTGTGGGCATACAACGTAAAACATATCACAGAGATTAAAAAATATGTCCAGTCGACTTTAAGAGAACGAACCACCGACAAATATAAAATGACTATGGTAGAGAAACTTCCCGATTTCATAAAACTAGCCAAAAACCGGAAGGAAGTGCTGAAGGTCATCGATAGGATGATTCAAACCTTATAGGTTTTTAAAACCTAGGGGTTATTTGGACCTATTTTTGATAAAAACCGATGTGTGTTTCTTCTATTTTGTAATAACACCCTTGCGTTTTTGCTTGTATTTTTAATGATTCATCAGCGATATATCTGACTATTTCATCTTTTTCCGCAGTAGTGTATCCCGTTTGAGATTCCCATAGTTCAGCAGACGGTATAACCATATAAAATATACAATCTCCACCACCAACTTCTGTATAAAATCTAGTTATTTTATTACCATCCTTTAGAATAGCATAACCCGATCGACCATTGTTTTGGAAAGTGATGTTTTTATTTGTTGGAGCGTAAAATTCATTTTGCTTTTGAATAAAACAGCTTTTCAGTACGGACCAGAAAATTGAAAGATTTATCATTTTGAATGGCTTGATATTTAGGAATTTTATGGAATTAGTATAGGTATTTCTTTGGTGATTATTTTGAGTATTTGACGCTTGATTTTTGTCATTTGATCTCTTTCAGACCCTTAAATTTTTTCGTTTTTGTTTCTCCTTTACCGTAAGGTCCAGTGACCACCCATTTTACTTCAATGTCTAGATCATTTATCCATTCGTATTCTGGACTGAATTTTAAAAACTCACTTAGCAACATCGTTGACTTTGTACCTTTCATCCATTTGTCATCATTTATAACCTTAAATGCTGATACTTCTCTTTGGTCAAGATTCATGGGTAGTGTACCGTTATAGATATCATTTTTATCGCGTGAATAAGGAAACTCAAGTACTTCAAATGTTTTTGGATCTGCTTTCAAAATTACTTCGTTGTCAAAAAATACACGATAATTGTCCTTCGCATACCCATACG
>JBGSOH010000026.1:0-4855 GCA_041739205.1 Saprospiraceae bacterium | reverse complement strand
ATCTCAAAAATGCCAATCCCAAAGCACGTATCAGTGTCAAACTCGTGGCCAAAGCCGGTGTCGGTATCATCGCTTCGGGTCTAGCTAAAGCCCATGCAGACCACATTCTGATATCTGGATTTGATGGTGGTACAGGTGCATCACCTTTGAGTTCGATTATGCACGCTGGTATTCCATGGGAACTAGGTCTAGCAGAAACCCATCAAACGTTGGTCAAAAACAAACTCCGTGATCGTGTCACCTTGCAAACAGATGGACAAATCCGCACGGCCAAAGATATGGCGGTAGCCACGATGTTGGGTGCAGAAGAATGGGGCATTGCCACGGCAGCATTGGTTGTGAGTGGATGCATTCTGATGCGTAAATGTCATCTCAATACTTGTCCTGTAGGCATTGCCACTCAAGACGAGTCACTAAGGGCAAAATACGATGGTAAGGTCGAATATTTGGTCAATTATTTCACCTTCCTAGCCATGGAATTGAGAGAAATTATGGCCAATCTTGGCTTCCGTACCGTAGATGAGATGGTGGGCAGATCGGATATGTTGACCTACGATATATCAGACAAATATTGGAAATACAGACAGCTGGATTTATCTCCGATTCTGTTCCGACCTGAAGCAGATGACGCACACAAGCCATATAAATCAATCGCACAAGATCATGGTATAGACCAAGTATTGGACAGAAAACTCATCCAATATTCCGAGCTAGCTATAAAAGACAGAGTAATGATAAATAGTGTATTTCAGATCACTAGTACGGATCGTTCTGTAGGTACAATGTTGTCTGGAAATATTGCCCAAAAGTATGGTGCAGATGGGTTGCCAAATGGTTCATTGGACTATCGATTTAAGGGATCAGCAGGACAAAGTTTTGGCGCTTTTGGTATCAAGGGTCTCCATTTTATTTTGGAAGGTGAAGCCAATGATTATTTCGGAAAATGTTTGAGTGGTGCCACATTGATCATTACGCCTGACAGAGCGTTTGGTGGTGAGCCATCAGAAAATATCATCGTAGGTAATGTTGCCTTATTCGGTGCCACATCTGGTCAAGTATTTATCAAGGGTAGGGCAGGGCAGCGATTTGCAGTTCGTAATTCAGGCGCATCTGCCGTAGTGGAAGGTGTAGGAGACAATGCTTGCGAGTATATGACAGGCGGTACTGTGACTATCCTTGGATCAGTAGGTAGGAATTTTGCGGCAGGTATGAGTGGTGGCATCGCTTATGTATTTGACCAAAAAGTCGAGTTGAATCAAGTACTCAATCGGGAGATGGTCATCTTGGATGCCATGTCAGAAGCGGACGATGCTGTCGTTAAGGAACAATTAAGAGATCATTTTAGATATACAGGATCTATGTCAGCTTTGGAGATTCTTAATGATTGGGAAGTTAGTAAAAGAAGATTCAGCAAGGTTATGCCTATAGAATACAAAGCCATATTGGAAAGAAAAAGTGTTGTCAAAGTTTATAATAAAGTTAATTAAAAAAACAACCATTCAATCACTTATTTAGACATTCATTCATTTACCCATTCACTCATTAATCATGTCCGATCCAAAAGGTTTTCAGAAATACCAAAGAGCAGTGCTTTCTACCCGAAGTGTAGCGGAGCGACTCCAAGATTATAAAGAAATCTATCAGCCGACAGCGCCTGATATGATCAAAAATCAGTCGGCAAGATGTATGGATTGTGGTGTTCCTTTTTGTCATAGTGGTTGTCCTCTTGGCAATTTGATACCAGATTTTAATGATGCTGTGTATCGGGAAGATTGGCAGGAAGCTTTTCAAATATTGTCTGAAACTAATAATTTTCCAGAATTTACAGGTAGAATTTGTCCTGCACCATGTGAGGCGTCATGTGTATTGGGTATCAATAATCAACCTGTCACGATAGAAAATATAGAAAAACAAATCATAGAGCATGCATTTGCTCAAGGCTGGGTAATGGCCAATAATTACAGGGTAGAATCAGGCAAACATATTGCCGTCATCGGATCGGGACCTGCCGGACTGGCAGCTGCAGCGCAACTCCATAAAGCAGGTCACCGAGTCACGGTGTATGAACGAAATGAAAAACCAGGTGGATTATTAAGGTACGGAATCCCAGATTTCAAACTAGAAAAATGGGTAGTAGATCGACGTATCAAAGTCATGGAAGAATCTGGAATCACTTTTGTTTGTAATGCTGATGTGGGGCATAACATGGATATCAAAGAAATAGAAGCTAGACATGATGCCATTGTATTATGTGGTGGCAGCACCATCCCAAGAGACCTGAATATCGAAGGTAGAGAAGCCGTTGGTGTCCACTTTGCTATGGATTTCCTAGAAAAGTCCAATAAATATATTGATGCAGGTATGCAGACTTTGCCAGATATCTTTGTTCACGGCAAAAATGTCATTGTTATCGGTGGCGGAGATACTGGCGCAGATTGTGTAGGTACATCCAATCGTCAAGGTGCGGCATCCGTCACACAGATAGAATTACTTTCAAAACCAGGCGTGAGCCGAACAGACAAAGATCCGTGGCCATTGTGGCCAATGACACTACGTACTTCGAGTTCGCATGAAGAAGGTTGCCAAAGAGAATGGTCTATTCTAACCAAACGATTTTTCAAAAACGAAGATGGCCAACTCACAGGTTTGGAAATCGTAGAAATAGCATGGGCTTTTGATAGTGAAAAAGAACGTTATGATTTCGCAGAAGTAGCTGATACCAAAAGAATTATACCATGTGATATCGTCTTCATAGCCGCAGGATTCCTACATCCCCAAAAAGAAGGCATCATCGATCTGCTAGGCATCGAGATAGATAATCGTGGCAATGTAGCTACCCAAAACTACCAAACTAATCTTCCCCATGTCTTTGCTGCAGGAGATATGCGTAGAGGTCAGTCATTAGTAGTGTGGGCCATTTCGGAAGGTAGAGAAGCTGCAAGAGCGATAGATAAATACCTGATGGGTGTTTCAAAATTGGAAGGGAAGGTGGTTAGTGATTTGGTGATGTAGGGAAAGATTAAAAAGTTTGAAAAATTCAGTAAAGTTTCTATTTTTTTGATTATTTGATAGAAGAAATATTAATCTTGATAGAATCAGAATCAAAATAGGATAAAATTATCAAAATTCCAAATCATTTTAAAAATGCTTTAGAAATTAGTATTACACAAATACAGTCTGGAAATACCATACCAAATGCTGGTGTGGAGAAAGAAGTTGAAGCATGGCTTTACAAGTAATTTGGACTCCTTCGGCAAAGGAACAATTAGATGATATTCTAGCTTATTGGATTGAAAGAAATGGTAATAGGTGTTCAAAAGTAAAACTAATAAATAACAGTTGTATTGCCGTTCACAATATTTATTTTGCCACTTATATTTTCTTTGTATCGCATTACAAAGGTATAGATACCTAATGTGACAGGATTTTGCAAATACTTACCATCCCATGTTATATTTGACCCATCTTCATAATCATTCTTATAAACTAGGTTGCCCCATCTATCATAGAAGCGAATGCTAATTTCAGAAATATTATCTCCCACAAGTACAAATTGATCATTATTGCCATCGCCATTTGGACTGAAAATATTGGAATATTCAAAAGTAGATGAGCAATCCCTATATTCTATGTAAATTTCATCCGATGCTTCGCCACATTCATTAGTAATGGTAACCATATACCGACCTTCATTTGCGATTACTTTTTGATTATCATCAGTGCCATCGGACCACATAATTCGGCTGTCATTTTCCTTTGGGATATTTATCACAACTAATGAATCTTTGCATGGATTTATATCGTCACCCAATTGGATAGTCGGCAAATATTTTATATTTGACATAATGTTTTCAGTTTTCATACAACCATTGTTATCTTTATAATTTACTGAATAATTCCCTGCTTCCACAATGGTCAAAGTGTTGCTGTTAGTGCCATCACTCCATAAAATATCATTAGCCGAATCTTGGGGTAAAGAAAGTGTTTTGGCTTCATTTTCGCAAATGGTGATCTTTTTTGGGAGTTGGTCATTTATTGGCTCCACAACTTTTATTTGCAAAGTGTCAATATATTCGCAACCACCAAAAATTAATCTATGTTGGACACTATATTGACCTGATTTGTCCAAAATAAATGGTTCTGGATATTTTTTATCTTGGATCTTTGGGTTGTTTTCGACAGTAAGTGTCCACTCTGATAATCCATATTTATATACCAATGATGTATCGATAACAAGCGTGTCTCCTACGCAAAACTGGTGCGAAAAAATATCAAATATAGGATTAGGTGGCAAAAAAGGCTCACAGTAATGAAAGGTTTCAGTCTCATCAGGCAGTATAGTAATGTCTATATCAGTTGTAGGTACAGTTTCACCTATTTTAACCAAATAATAATCTGTCTTGAATAATTGTGCATCAAAGTCTTCAATTTCTGTACAAACGGGAATGCTTACACAGTCATCTGCATCACCTGATAGAGGTAGTTTTCGTATAAAAGTAGACAGATCTAAGCCTAGAGAAAATAAAAGATGATTGTCAAAAATCTGAGCATCATTGACACCTTTATGTGTTGCATCAAGTATTAATTTGTGATATATTACATTTCCATTTTTGTCTAATTTTAGTAATTTGGTACCTATGTTTAGTTCAGGTAATGATTCTTTTATATTTAGATAAATATTTCCTTCCGTATCTGTTACTAGTGAGTTTTGAAGCAGATAATCTGACCACTTTTGTGAAATACTCACTCTTTTGGACCAAACTAATTGAAGTTCAGCTGTGTATTTACCGATAATAATTTCTCCAATTGCATTCCTTCCTAACAATATTAAATTATTATCATTGTCTGAATTAAT
>JBGSOH010000018.1:0-5993 GCA_041739205.1 Saprospiraceae bacterium | reverse complement strand
TTTGGAGAAAGCACCCTTCATGGTTTGGAGCAATGCTTTTACATTGCCGATCTCGTCATACGAGTAGTAGGATGCGGAGACAGGATTGCGGTCGTTTCGCTCAGCCCATGTATCGTAGTAGGCAGCATAGGCTACCCTGTTTCGCAGGTTTTCTTGTTTTCTGTTGGGAAATCTGTTGTCTATGGTCAATCTGCCTTCGTCGTAGTAGGTGTGGGTGATTTGTTCTTTATTACCCATATTTTGGATTACCAATCCTCCGGTAGGCAAAGTAATCGTATTTAAAATTTGACCTTGGATGATTGGCAGGCCTGACAAGGTAAATTGACCAGCTTCTATGATCCTACCTATAGGATCATAATCTGTATAACTATATTTGTTATCGACTACTTGTTGTGGATTTTGAGAATATTTTAGCCTTCCTAATTCGTCATAGATAAATCTTGAAATACCGTCTCTGCCCGGGGTTTGATTGGGCAAAGTTGCTTTACCATGATCGACCAGATTTTGTGTGGTGATCTGGTTGAGACTATTGTAGGTATATCGGGTATCCCAGTCTTCATAGATGGGAGCTAACCGCTGACCTGCAGTCCTTGCGGCCGTCAAAGCATCTAGTTCCGCCTGGGTCTGGAAGGTTTTGTCGGGATCGTTGGCCGGAACGGCATTATAATCAAAGGTTCCATTCGGTGGCACAGTACGGGTGAGATTGCCTGACTGATCGTAGTAGGATAGTACAAAGTGGTGCTCGCCTGACTCATAGGTCATGGTGAAGGTCTGCTTTACTGCTGCAAGACATTGAGCCATATAGGCTGCTTTAAGATCTCTTTTCTTTTGGGTGATGTATTGCTCATAAGCCAGGGCAGCATTGTACATGGCCAGGTCCATCCTTGTCTTTTGACAACTATCCACTGCTATCGGTATGGTGATGATGGTGTCCGGGCAGCACAAGCTAAAAGTGTCGGTACAAATGATCTCAGGGATGTCGATGGTGCTGGTATCACCACAAGGGTTTTCTATCCACCGCGGATCAAAGTAGGGATTGGATGCACCGATCCATAGTTCTTCATTGACTGTCATGGGATTGTCCACATTGATGATATTGAGACATGCTGTGATCGCTTCTTCGGTCTGATCATTGCAGCATCTGCCAAATTTTGCACAGGAGAAAGTCGCCTGGATATTGATGGGTACGGTACCACTTTGTCCATTTGATTGTGGCATATTAGAGATGGCATTGGCTGTGATGGTATGGGTCTCTCCATTGGTATCCAATGTGGTATAATCGGGCTGAAATCCCGACACCGCTATGATGCTATTGGATATGCCTGACATGGTGAACATGGAATAATCGACTCCTGCCACTGGTATCAGTTTAATGCTCACATCGCAAGCATTTTGATCAGCATCCGCACTACCCATTTTGAAGGATATGGTATTGGTCGCAGCATTCCAGACTTTGTTATACCATCTGTATTCCAGAAAAGGACTGGTGCGGAAGCAAGCTGGTGGGTCTACACTCGTGAAATCCTTATACATAAATGATATCCTGCTTTCTACCGTATCTATCAGTTGATTGAAGAAAGAAGGGAGATAGGAAAGGCAGTCGTAAGGGATGCAGCCGGAGCTGTTGGAGTTTATACCGCCATTGGGCCAATCATTTGATAGTCCACAGCCTTTAGTATTATTGATGGTATCTGCTACCCATTGACTAAAATGATAGGCTATATTTACATATTCAGCAGGATCATAAATATTTATAATAGTATCCATCCCAGGCAGATCATAAGGTCCTGAAAAGACCTTTGTCTTATTCTTAAAAAGTTCGCTGTGGGTATTGCATATTTGATATAAATTACCATAATCACCGAAGTTGTCTCGTGCAGTTACAAAAGGGTCAGAACCTATACAGCCATTGTAACAACGCTGCTCAATAGCTCTCTTTGTCGTCTCTTTATATTCGTGTTTTTGTTTGAGAGATAAGTAGAGCCCTCTGTAAGTGAGCCATAATTGATCAGCCATATTTGGTGGGCTTGCAAATGAAATATTGTCTCTACAAGTCTGACTTAAATCTCCCATTCTTGCGCAGGTTTGTGCTTTTGCTATCATTAAAAAACTACTGGCAGGTGGATTTTCTGGGTACTCGATAAAGAAATTATTCATTTCAGCTTGTGCTGCATTTTTCTGCATCGCAAGTAATCCATTTGGCATAAAAAGTGGATCACTATTAATAATATTTACATCAATGCCTGATCCCATTCCATTGGCTGTAATCAATCCAGCAGCTATGGCTTGGGCTGCAGTGTTGATAGTTAATAGATTAGTCTCAAAATCGGCACTTTCAACATTGCACATCTGCAAGTAGCAATATTCTGGATGAAAAGGCAAAAACTGTCTTGCCCATTCTTCTTGCCAATAGGAAGCTGTTAATTGTCCTAGCGAAAGTGTATTAGGATCTAAATTTTGAGTGACGCCATTTTGGGTATAAGGGTAGATAAATTGATTTGATTTGTATGAAATTGTGCTTTCATTAGCTCCCAAAATATTATTTTCTGAAAATATTGATACTGGACCATTCCCCACAAATTCATTGTCTGCATTCAGCACTAAATTAGCATATTGACCGAATGGACTAAGATCAGCGAGCATACGTTTTTCAGCCGTTTTGCATTTATTTAGCCCCTCCGTATTACACAAATCCTGAAGAGCTTTTATTTCGGCAGTTAGTGAAGCAATTTGGCTTCTTAACCTTCTTGCTTCTGCATCCAGTATGGTTGTATTTAATATTCGCTGTGCTTTTGCCTTTAGTTCATCAAGTCTTTTAATGTCTGCTTGGGCTTTATCACAATCATATCCACATGGTGCATCAGGAATTAATGCAATGTATCTTTCCTGAAAATCAGACAGATGTTCTACACATTGATTCGCCGGGTCATTGATATAATCTGCTATATAGGCATCAGCCACTTCTTCATTGACGGTGAGATTTACTTTGACTACATGGGTACCTTTAGATAAACCTTCTCTTTTCAATAGGCTTTCCCAATTAAAACCTTCGCATATCTGATTGATATTTCCTAAAGGACCTATCGTTTTCTTTTCCTCAAAGACAGAAATGTTGCAATCTGTATTCATTACAGATACTTCTACATCGTACACACAGTCGTAACAGATGGATGACAGGCTACAAGAGGCATCTCTAAAAGCCGCAGTGATAACCTGATAATTAAAATCATAGGATTGATTGTCTTCACCCACATAAAAAGTGTGTTCTGTATAAATCCTGGTATTATCAGGATCTCTCATGCTGAATATCGTAAGATCGTCGGTAAACATATTGGGCCGGTAACTCTCCAAAGTTTCCAGATTTGGTGCTTTACCCCACAATGATGTGGCAATGGTATTTCCTTTCAGGTCCTGATAGGCAAAACTTACCTGGCCATTGGGATCCTGAGTCACTATTTTTTTGTAGTGTTTTGCCAGCCCTACTTCTGTTCCAAAAAGCCTATCCAATTCGGATTGAGTGGGATTGACATAGGAAATTTTCGTTTCATGTCCTGATCCATCTATGATGTGATCCCTGCCCACACCACCCTGAGCCAGTGGTCGTCTGGTATTGTCATTCATAAATCTGGTCTTGGTAAACGGATATCCAAATGCATCGGGTATCAATTTTAACTCTGATTCTTTTTGTATGGCATTAAGACTATTGTAAAACTCCGGTGAATAATATCTGGATGTGCCATGTAAAATAGACATAGGCTCGGGCGGTCTCTTACATTCTCTGCCCATTTGCTCAAAATCATTGGGACCATAAGGTTGCCCACCCAAATTGCGGTTGAAACCAGGATAAAAATCAAGGCTGCCATCTACTACTGCTCCAGGTAACACTTCAATGGCTTTTCTACCTATACCGTCATAAATCGATTCCTGCACGAGTGCATAATTATTGGATTGTAAGGCCGTTACTTTTTGTCTTGAAGCCATCCGACCATCGAAGTATTCATTGACGATTTTGTACTTGCCTTCCTCGGCAAAGGTTGCTATGGTTTGGTAATTGAGTTTATCTTCGGTATGGGCAGATGTAATATACTCTTTTACACAAGACCAGGGCATTTCAAATCTGTTTTTAAACCCTTCTCCTCGTCGGCCTACTGCCCGGATACGAAAGATGTATTTTGCTTTTTCATTGATGAGTGGTAAAGTGATGTTATTTCCTTTGATGGTGATGCGAGTGGCATTATTGAAAAAAGATGGATTGGTATTAGACAAATTGAAATCAACAAAAGGATGATGAACGTTTGAGACACTGAGTGCATCCTGAGAATAAGTATCGTCAAATGTATATTCTACATCATATTCTTCCGCATGCAACATAGGCAGCCAGGAAAGTGTGACTTTAGCATCTCCTGCATCTGTCAATGAAATGTTGCTGCAATTGAAGGGCTGAAAGATAGACTTGTTATAATATCTGGTATCTGTTGTTTGTGCTTTCAGCAAAATCTTGGAATACAGATTTGCTAATTTATTTGGATCCTGAGCAACTCGTGGGTATTGGATATCCGTAATGGTAATGATGGCTCTTTGCCCACCTTTCAACTGAAGCAGGTCTATTTTTTTAAATTCCTTGTGGCTATTGTGATCATAATTGACCGTCAGGGTATGTTGTTCTTCCTTAATTGTGCCTTCCGGAAATGAAAAATACTTGACATTTAAAGTAACACCCACTTCAAAACTAAAATCAATATGTACTCCGTCATAAGGATTAATCTCCAGCCATATTTTATTATTAATATCGGTGATGACAAAATTGTCGTGCCAATTATTGTCGTATGCATTGTAACCCACGACCTTTGTTTCAAAAAACTGAATAAAAGAGTTATTATTCAATAATGGTTGTGGCTGAGTACTCCATCTTGAAATAGGAATGACGATCAAAGGTGACTCTACTTCTTTTGCTTTTGTCAACAAGGAACTCAGAATTAATAACAAGAGTAAGGCCAGTCTTTTCATGTCAATTTGTTTTTTGTTGGCCAAATGTACTTTCCTGTAATGTTTGAATCCCTCTATCCGTCTGCTTGCTTACTCTCTGTAATGTTCCATCCTTGGCATAGTCGTATCGGGTGAAAAAATTATTGTCATCATGCTCAAAAGTAAAACGAAGTGTTTTCAGGTCATAATTAAAGGTCTTCATGGTAGCGTGATATGGGTGAATGCGTAAATCATCCATATAGATTTCTGCAATACTATTTTTGATCGATATCCTGCCTTGCTGCTGACTATTGATATCGAAGGTACCCGATACCTTTCTCCATCCTTCGATGACAGGGCCATATTCTGCTAATTTAAAAGTAGCTGCACTTCCTCCACCTGACAGGGCTACCTCTATATATGGTTTTTTGGTGCAAATATCATCCTGCAAGCAAGGAGCATAAAGCCAAGCCGAGAGCAGATATTTCTTGCCCTGAGTGGGCTTAAATTGTTTGATGCAATCACAATCGGTCATTTTGTAAGGGCCTTGGCTAACAGGCGCACATGCTATCTCTTCAACAGATGAAGTATTAAAGTTTAGCACATTCATCTTACCAGACAGAAATTTCATATAGTATTCGCCAGAATTGGATTTTACGTTGTCATTATACTTTGTTCGATTTCCATCAAGTATATTAACATGGTAAGCAGGTAAACAAGATTTGTCACTGCCTATAGCTAAACCAAATATATCAACACCATTCTGAAGTGGCACTTCTGCACCGTAATAGGCTACATCATGGTATCGGGCATTGGCTGCTACGGCAGTCACTTTTTGATGATTATATCCATACAGTTCGGTAGAATATCTATTTAGTGGATCTCTGGCTTCTAGCTCATTACCAAAAGGAGATACCAGGGTATTTTCAGTAGTCCATGTCCATTTGCCCGGAGCAGCTACATACTGATCTCCCGCTTCCTGCCAGAAGTTGGTGAAGGTATTGTTGTAGTTGTCAGGTTTAGTGATA
>JBGSOH010000013.1:0-5596 GCA_041739205.1 Saprospiraceae bacterium | reverse complement strand
GAAGCAGTTTTTTTAGATGTAGATGGTGACAAAGATTTAGATCTATTTGTAGGCTCAGGAGGCAATGCAAAGCCACAAGGAAGTAGGGAGCTTCAAGATAGGCTTTATATTAATGACGGTCGTGGCAATTTTAACATAGATGTAAGAGCACTTCCTCCCAACGGATACAATACTTCAGTAGCCTTGCCATTTGATTTTGATGATGACGGTGATATGGATATTTTTGTTGGGAGTAGATCATTTCCTGGTGAATATGGTTTATCACCTAGAAGCTTCATTTACAAAAATAATGGCCAAGGAATGTTTACAGAAATATTGGGATCTAATCGAAAACTAAATGAATTTGGAATGGTGACTGATGCAGTATGGGGCGATATGGACGGAGATAATCTAAATGAATTAATAGTAGTAGGGGAATGGATGGCTCCAAAAATGTTGACCTATCAAAATAATCAATTTAAAGAAAAGGAAATACTTAGTTTAAAGAATTTAAATGGTTTTTGGCAGTCTGTTCATTTAATTGATCTTGATAATAATGGATTCAAAGACCTTGTTTTGGGAAACTCAGGGACTAATGGATATCTTCAAGATGAAAAACACCTTCCTCTCAAGTTGTTGATTAACGATTTTGACAAAAATGGTATGCCCGAGAAAATTTTGTCTCGAACCGTTAATGAAATGGATATGCCTGTAATGATGAAAAGGGATGTAGTAGATCAACTATCTATCTTGAAAAAGAAAAACTTGAAGCATGTCGAGTACGCTAACAAAACTATTCAAGAATTATTAGGAGAAGAAGTCAAAGAAGCACTTTCAAAAACCGTATCAACTACAAAAAGCTATATAATGTATAATAATGGGGTAAAGGGACACACACTAGTACCGTTATGTTATCAAGCACAATTATCATCTGTTAATGACATCTTATTTGAAGATTTGAATACAGATGGATTTGTTGACCTAATTATTGTTGGCAATTTGAATGGTTTTCAACATCAATTCGGAACATTGGATGCTAATAGGGGTTTGGTGTTGATTAATAATACCAAAGGGAATTTTAAACCCATACTTAGTGGTCAGTCTGGGTTAAATATACGTGGCAAAGCGAGACAAATTTTAAAGTCAAATGATCGATACATTGTGGCTAGAAATAATGATTTCCCATATATTTTTGAAAAGTATTAATAAGGAAAAAATCATGCAAATATTAAAATCACCATTTACCCTTTCATATTTTATTCTTTGCTTTCTTTGCATGAGTTGCGAAAAAAAAGAACGCGCTATTTTTGATGTATTAGAAAAAGACAAAACAGGATTGAACTTCATAAATAAATTGACAAGTTATCCAGATTTTAACATGTTCAAATACATGTATTTTTTTAACGGTGCTGGAGTTGGCGCTGGTGATTTTAATAACGACGGCCTTATTGATTTATTTTTTGCAAGTAATCAAGGTGAAAATAAATTATTTCTAAATAAAGGAAATCTAGAATTTGAGGATGTAACCGATCAGGCAAATATTCCATCTGATCATGCATGGAGTACAGGGATAAGTGTAGTTGATATTAATGCAGATGGGCTTTTAGACATCTATGTGAGCAGAGTTGGGAATTTCGAGAGATTACAAAGCAAAAATCAATTCCTTATATGCACCAAAATTGTTGATGGTATTCCTCAATATGAAGATAGAGCCACAGATCTAGGTGTTGATTTTTCAGCGTTTGGCACACAAGCTGCTTTTTTTGATTATGATATGGATGGTGATTTAGATATGTATATGATGAATCATTCCTTAAGGTATAATGGAACATTTTTTGACAAACAGAAATATGAAAACACAAGAAACGAATTGTCAGGTGATCGACTTTTGAAGAACGAAAATGGTAAGTTTGTAGACGTATCGGATAATGCGGGTATTAAAGGAAACATCATAGGATATGGTCTTGGGATTTGCATATCAGACATAAATATGGATGGCTTTCCAGATATCTATATTGGTAATGATTTTCATGAAAACGATTATATGTACATCAATAATGGTGATGGCACTTTTACGGATTTACTTACAGAAGCAACACAGCAGACAAGTCAATTTAGTATGGGAGTTGATATTGCAGACATCACCAATGATGGCTTACCAGAAATCATTACTATGGACATGTTACCATCTGACCCGTACCTTTTAAGGAGATCTCTTGGTGAAGATAGTTATGACTTATTTCAACATAAAATAAAAGCAGGATACCACCACCAGTATGCAAGAAATACCCTTCAGTTAAATCGTGGTGACAATAATTTTAGTGAAATAGGAAGATATGCGGGTGTTCATGCAACAGATTGGAGTTGGTCATCTTTGTTTTTAGATTTTGATAATGATGGTCTAAAGGATTTATTTGTAAGTAATGGCATCCCCAAAAGGATGAATGACATTGATTATATTAAGTTTATCGGTGACGAAAATTTTCAGAAAAAAATAAAAGATAATCAAATTACAGACAAAGAATTAAAACTTGTGGATCAGTTTCCTGAAATAAAAATAGAAAACGTATTTTTTAAGAATAGTGGAGATGCAAAATTTAAAAAATTAGGAATTATAGAAAATGACAAAAAAACATTTAGTAATGGAGCCATTTATGCTGATTTAGATAATGATGGTGATCTTGATGTGGTTGTTAATAATATTAATGATTACGCAATGATTTATGAAAATAACTCTAATATTGGTCAAAAAAATCCAAATTTAAGCTTTACACTATCGGGACCATCAAAAAATTTAAACGCCCTTGGTGCAAAAGTCATACTGTATGATGGTGAAAATCTACATACTTACGAAAACTTTAGTGTGAAAGGATTTATGAGTAGCAATTTGATACCAATGAATATTGGATTGGGTACAACAAATCCAGATAGTATAGTTTTGATTTGGCCTGATAACACTTTTCAAAAAATCAATTTCACAGCACAGACTAACATACATCTGAGGTATACATCTGGATTACCGAAGTTTGATTACAGATCAATTAAAAATCATCAGAAAAATATAACATTAAACGATGTAACATCTGAAATAGGTGTCAAGCATTTACATGAAGAAAATCCATTCATAGAATTCAACCGTGATCCATTAATTCCACACATGGTATCGAGAGAAGGTCCAGCAATGGCAGTGGGCGATATAAATAATGATGGGCTCGATGATTTTTATGTGGGAAGTTGTAAATTTGATACATCATATTTATTTATTCAGACGATAGATGGGAAATTCATAAAGTCTAATCAGCCCGGCTTTGAAGATGATAATAATTATGAAGATGTCGACGCAGATTTTGCAGATTTGAATAATGATGGTTTTGTGGATTTATTGGTAGCTAGTGGAGGGAATGAATATTCAGGAAAAAGCCCAATGTTAAAACCCAGAATTTATTTTAATGATGGTAAAGGCAATTTTATAAAATCAGAAATGGCAATAGACGATAGTATCTTACTTACGGCAAGTTCAGTTTCTGTCTTGGATGCAAACGGAGACAAATATTTGGATGTTTTTTTTGGAGCTAGGTCTGTATCAAGAGAATACGGAACGTTACCAAATTCTTTCTTATTGTTAAATGATGGAAAAGGAAAGTTTATTTTGGACAAACATAATTCTGAATTAATATCTTCGGTGGGTTTTATCACTTCTACAACAGTTGCTGATATTAATAATGATGGTCAGAATGACCTTGCTGTCACCACAGAATGGAATGGAATTTATTGGTTTGAAAATACAACAAATGGATTTAAAAAAAATGTTATTACTAGTGACAAAGGATGGTGGAATACTTTAGATATCTCAGATTTAGACAAAGATGGAGATTTAGATATTATAGCTGGTAATTTAGGGCTGAACAATAAGTTTAACGTATCCGAGAAGACACCACTTAGTATGTATTTCGATGATTTTGACAATAACGGAACTAAGGAACAGTTACTTACGTATTTTTTAGAAGAGAAAGAGATTCCCTTTAATAGCCATGAAGAATTGTTAAAGCAAATACCTCTCCTGAAAAAAAGATATCTATTTGCTTCAGATTTTGCAAAAGGAGAAGTAAAGAATATTGTTGGTAATACAGCAGGTACATCAAAAAAACTTCAAGTAGATAATTTTAGGAGCATGGTTTTTGAAAACGACGGTGGAAACCAATTTTCACCAAAGCTATTGCCGTGGCAAGCCCAACTTTCTCCAATAAAAAGCATTCTCACTATATTCTACAATAATGACAGTTTGCCTGATCTTTTAATAGGTGGAAATTTTTATCATAATAATATTCAAATGGGTAGGTATGATGCGGATTATGGGGCTATACTTATCAACAAAGGAAATTTACACTTTGACTATTTAAGGATCAATGGCAAACACTTAAGTGGTGAAATAAAACAACTCAAAGAATTAAAAATAAAGAATAAAAACTATGTGTTAGTTGGTAGAAATAATGAATCACTCAAAATACTTGAATTTAAAAAATAGGATAGTAAAGTTTAGTAATCCATTGGGTTGAATCTTTTTGGTCCAAACGATTGGTTACTAATGATTGGAAAGGAATTGCAGGTGATGAGTAAGAATAATCAGATAAATAATTTTCTAGATTGGTTTCCATTTTTGATACGTTTCCAAGTCCACCAATAACAGTCGTTGTTAAAAATTTACCTCCAACCAACATCCTCTTAGGAACTATATTGTCGAAAGAAGGCAAGTCTTTATTGATAGGCAATGCAACTGAAAATTCAAATTTAGTGTCGTCTATCCTTATTTTCTTGATATTTAACATCGGTGGATTGGTACTTTTAGCACCTTTTGATACAGCATAATTTTCAAGAAGCTGAATTTTATTGTAAATTTCAGCGACAGTAGGAAAAGAATCGGTAGCTGTTTTAATGTAAATTAGTGTACTATCCGTCAGGTTGGTATGTACTATGTCACCTCCATAAGCATTAGTAAGGTCTTCACAATTTAATCCTATTTTTTCAATTATAACTTTAAGTTGATTTTTTATTTTGTAGTTGATTAACCAATTTTTTATTCTTTCAATTAGACTTCCATTAGACCTTAAGGAATAGCTTGCCATGATCATAGCATTATTTGAGGCATCGGTATAGTTATTTAAATTTATATATAGCGGTTTAGTCTCTTGATCTAACACTAAGGTAGGGTTAGCAAAATCATCATTAATTAGTGAATAAACTAAGCCATCTAAACTATCTTTAATGTTTTTTTCATTGTAAACTATTCGTTGAAGTGTTTGTATTTTACAATTACTCTTTACATGAGTTGAACCGAGAATATCTTTGGGTAAAGTAAAATATATAGCACATACCCCAATTACTATAATTATACCAAGAAATAAGTATTTCATTTTTTGCCCAAAGATACTAAATTTGATAAAAAACTTGCAATAATTGCTTTTCAAATTTTTACAATATTTCATTAAAGAATTCTATTCATCCATTTACCTTTTTTATCAAAACAAACAAAATTCCCAACATTCTAATCAAATTCTATACCTTTGCAGTATGGAGTCTTATACTATTAAAATCCAACAATTCGAAGGTCCCTTTGACC
>JBGSOH010000012.1:0-3262 GCA_041739205.1 Saprospiraceae bacterium | reverse complement strand
GATATTACGCGACTGCAGGCACTGAATGACTTCAAAATAACTGTGAGTAGAAAGAATAGTGGAGATATAATTGCACCCAAATTTTACAGGGCTGGTTTAGATACAAAAGAGTGAATTGGTGCTTCATTTTTTTGTAGTTAAATTTAAACATGATATAAGATTGATGTAATCTTAAGATCATGATATCATCGACGTATGTATGTCTGTTTTGGAGGCAAAAGTATAGTAAGTGATGTCTATATCCAAAAGTGGGTATGGTGCCAAAGTTTTTTAGGTATAGTTTTAGAATCGAAAGATTGATGATAAGACTGAAAAGCAAAGTGTAAAAACAAGCCGAATGCTTATTGTTGGCTATGCTTGTATCCAAATTAAAAGCCTTAAAAAGCGAACAAAATCAAGATAGGCGCTCAGGGTAATAAGGAACATGAAGTGGAGTAACTCAGAATCAACAATTTATGATGCTAAAGGTGGGAACAGCCTCAATTGCCATGTATTACAAACTAACAAAAATAAAAAAGAGCCTGACTTAACATCCTACTTCAATAGGATAGCAGACTCTCATATCTGGTCGATATAGAGTCAAAGATAGGTTATTTTTTGTATTTGAATAGTTTTGAGATTTTTTTATTTTCTTAACGTTCAAAAAAAAATAACATGAACAAATTAAAATTTTTATTTATGATTTTTTCATTTATAATCGGATTTTTATCATGTACTAAAGATAGTCAAGTACATAATTTAAAAGTTAACGACAATATTATAGAGAATCGAGCATCCAATAGCGCTTGTACACCTCAATCATTGTTCACTGAATATGTAGGTTGTGTTGAGATAATTGAAACTGTACCAATTTCTTTTGCATTATCTAATACATTATATTCAACCAACTCAATTATTGCAAATTTATGTCCTAATTTAACAGTAAATGTAATTTATAAATTAAGAAGATGCAATATCTTAGGTGGGGGCTCAATAAATTTTATTTATGATCTAGATTACAACATTTCAAGTATGATCGCAGCATGTCCTGCATTGCAAACAGAAATAAATAACCAAACAGCTCTTGGTAATTTAGTTGGTTTTTTAGATGCTATAGACTTTGATATTAGTGCTCAAACAGAATATTATCAAGCTTACAGAGATGCTAAACTTATCCCACCTTTAGTGCCTTTTTGTAATTCTCCTAATGGCCAGCTTTATACTGTAACATACGTTAAAAATACATGCTACAGATGGGTGCCATTTACACCACTACCAACAGGTGAGGATCCAAGACCAATTCCAGCATTTAGAAAAGAAAATTGTGAAAGTACAGTTTGTTGTGCGCGTGCTACTTCATATTGCAATAATGGAACAATTGAAAACCCTGATATTTTATATTCAAATAGATCATTTAGAAATTTTGAGGGTACATGTCCAATTAATTGTACTCATGAATGTGGTGTACCAAGTGGTGGGGATATCTAAAAAATATTATTCAGTGCATTCCAATATTAAAGTATTGGAATGCACTAATTTTAAAAAAAATTAAAAAAAGCAGTGATGATAAAGTCATATACAATTTCAATTTTCATTTTTTGTTTTATTAGTCTAAATGCACAACTTCATCTTCCTTTAAAATTTAGGAATGACGAAGCAAAATGGGTCAATCTAAATTGGGTGGAAGGTGAAAGTAAGGAAAAGCAATGGTTTGATAATCGTGTACCACCGATAATAGTAGGTGATACTGTTTATACATTTTCTAATTATAAAGGTTCATCATCAAATCATATAGGCTTTAGTGTTAAAAAAATTAATAAATTCTCAGGGGAGTTATACTGGGAGTTGCAAAATATAAATAAATTGCAAGGTCAGAGAAAAGCTATAAGTATTCCTTCGCTTAAAGAGTCAACTATAGACATAGCATTGTTTGATGAAGCACCCAATCCTTTAGGACCAATTACGGATTGGAATCATTGTTATCCTGGCCGAATATCTGTTGATAGAAATAATGGCACGATCGTAGATAGTGTTTTTGTAAACAGACAGGACACATTGCTAAATCATTCCTTCATGTCGTTATGGGATAAAGAGGTTGGTATAGGGGGAAATTATTTCTTAATTTCTGAAGGGTATAGATCAATTTTTCCAGACCTTAACTACAATGTAATTAGAGATTATAATGAAGGAGGAATTTTAATTAAAGCTGATACAGTTTTTAATGAGTTTAGCAATTTCTTTCAAAATTCAAGAATTTTTCCCTTTCAAGATAGCCTTACAGGAGTAGTTGTGGTTTCTCGTGATTTTGATTTTGTCCAGAGGGAAGTGATTTATAGTCTGTATGATAGTAAATTTAATTTAGTTAATAGAATTGACTTATCTAGTCATTTAGGTGATAGACTTACATTTTGTGTTGCGTATCGTGTCGATCGTGAGCATATAATTATTGAGTCTGGCTATCAGGATTTTGAAAAAATAGAAACTCAGCTCAATTATCATTTATTTGACATAAACGGAAAATTTATTGATAAAATTAGATATACACTCAGGAATGGTATTGATAATGGTGTGCAATATGGGCATTTTTACCCACTTTATGATGTTGTCAATAACCGTATATTGTTAACTCGGTCATTGCAGCGCAATTTGGCACAAAGTACAGTTTTCGATTTGTTTGCATCAGACGGAGATAGTATTAAAATTGTCAAAAGTATAATAGTGGAAGGGGAATCGGACCATTTTAGAACCCAATTCGCTACAATGATGGATAATGGAGATATTATGATGTATGTGCAACAGTTTGTTTGGGGAGAAAATGGTGATTATCCAAGATGGTTTAGTTGGATCATGCTAGATGGTCAAAAAATGAATATAATTAGCAATACCAAAGATATCACCATAAAAAACAATCAACTAAAAATCCATCCCAACCCAACAAACAGCCTCATCCATATCCAAGGCCTGCAAGAAGAAGCCAAAGTCCGTATCCAACATATAAACGGTCAAGTCGTCAACACAGTAGCCACCATAGATGGGCAGGTAGATATCAGCGACTTACCTAACGGTCTCTATATTTTTGAAATACAAAACAAATACGTAACTGAAAGGCATAAGATTTTGAAAATTGAGTGATTTTGTGATCTTGTGCTTAGTTATCTTGTGATATGGTGATCTGTGATCGGGTGATGTAATTTCAAAACCTTAATGTACTTAATTCCTTAATGGTTAGGTCGATTTATAGCTCGTAGTTTTAAGTTCGTGGATCGTACTCTTTGCTGACTAC
>JBGSOH010000006.1:0-6181 GCA_041739205.1 Saprospiraceae bacterium | reverse complement strand
ATTAATTGCACTTTTATTAAATCCACCATCTATAGTCACTGCCGCATGGAACATTGGTTTTTCAAAATCCATTTCTATTTCGATACCCACTTCAAGCAATCTTTTGCTCCTATCAGCAATAGGACCTAAAAGATATGCTTTGCCATCAATTATAACTTTAGTTACCCCAAAGTTATCTGTGTTAAACTGTACTGTAAGTTTCAAGTCTCCATTAAAACTTGTCGGCTCCCCAGTAGTACCCAATGTGACAGATGCCATAAATCCAAAGGTTCCTTTCTTAGGTGTATAGACGACACCACTTCTTGTTTCACCTGCATTCATGGTGCCTTCTCCTTGTTTGTCTGGAATCTTGTCATTGGTAACAGCCACTACAGATTGACGATCCATATTTCTATAAATACCACCACCAAAACCATAAAAAGCAACAGCTCCAACACCAGGAATAGGCAGTCCACCTACACCCCATTTTGCACCTATATCAATAAAGAAATATCGATAATTATTAGCAGTCTCATCTGTAGGATCTGTATCTCCTATTTTACCCAACTGTATAGTCGCATTTATGGCAATAGATGCAAATTTAAGACTTGCTTTTAGATCACCTCTGAAACCCGTACCATAAATGGCATCTTCTTTGTAAAGATTGACCGTTCCGTTGACAATCATCACACCTAGATCTGCAGCTATTGTTATCATTTTCAACTCGATCCCTTCAAAATCAAATTTTTTCTGACTACCATTCCACTTTGCTAAAACTTTCAGATCAGTCTCTGCTTCGAAGGCATTACTTCCCTTGGAGAGATTGACTTTAAGTCCAAAAGTGATGCCCGGTTTCAACCCATTGTCATAGGATAAGGCTGTGAGATTGATTGGAAATTTATTCATGGAAAACATACCACCGGGTTGGTTTGCCAAGGAGACAAACTGCAAACCTATGACTGGTTTTTCACCACCGCCTGTGACGGTCAATTCTTGAAATTTTATACCATTCAAACTCAATTTGGATAATGGCGTTTGTTGATTCGGACTGCTATTAAATCCAATGGTGATAGATCCATTCAAAATTGCCGAAGGAATGATTTTATTACCATCTTTCTCTATGGAAACCGTACTACCTTCATTGAGTGACAAAGTAGCTAACCATAATCCTGCTTCGAGATTATTTTGTATTTCTGCAGCAAATTGCCAGTTGACGCCATTATTTCCTTTCTGAATAGCAGCCGAATATCCCAAAGCAGTCTCTGCTATAGGAATTTTGATACCGCCATCCATACTACCACCTGCCAAAGCACTCGCTTCTATGTTTACTGTCAAATTGACGATACTAAACTTCCAATTACCTACAGAACCATTATCAATGGAAACGACATTATTCACGCTAATATCTCCCCAAAATCCAGTTTTGTCTATCATCAAATCTTGGACAGCAAACGAAATTTTATTGTTACCTTTTTTGAATCCATCAGGCAAAGTTGCACTGATACTACCCATATACAAACCTTTCCAATCTTGATTGTTACCACCGTGTTTTGGATGGTTGTTGTGAAAAGTTAGACCATTTGGATTTTGAGTATTATGCATATCCAGTATAATCTCATCTGCCGTAAATCTAAAATCTTGGGCATCAGGTATGGTAAAAGTAGAAGGCTGCATGGCAGTATTAAACATAAAGTTTCCACCTTCAGACAGTACCACAGAAAAAGGCACTTTTACCCTTGTATTTCCTTGTACAATGTTGTCGTTTTCTACAGGTAGCAATTTCTCTCGTGAAATCATATATTCCCCTGCGATCTTTACTGTTTTGATACCATCACAATCGAGTTCAAGATAGGTATTATTTCCTTTCAGAAACTTCAGATCTACATGTTCGCTTAGTTGGATTATCTTGTCATTTGCCAAAGAAAACTTTGGTTGTACTCCGAATCCATTTGGTCTGATACAAATTCCCTTTTGACTGAAATCTACAAAATCATTTCCGAACCAATCTGCCATATCATATCCGAAAATAGCATTCATATATCCTTTGGTAGGTGTGAATATCAACCCTACAATTTGCAAATTCATCCCATTGTTATCGAACCCAAATGGCACACCAGTTGCTGGCATATCAGGATTGAACTTGCTGACTAGTTTTTGCGCTTGATTGACATAATTATTAATGGAATTATATTTTTCTCTTGTCATTTGGATGACACCATTCTGGTCATTGGCGATGGCTTGATCTACAAGATTATTACCTTCTATTCTGGCGACAGCTTTGGTACTACCAAAAGCTTGTAAATCTGTATTCACTTGTAAATTGGTAAAATCTACCAAGACTTTGGTTTTCAGGAATGGAATCGTTATTTCGCCTGTGCCATTTCCGCCGTTTATGGTTTGGATTTTCATGGCAAATTTCCCTATAGAAACCACATCATCTATTACAGGCCCATATGGAGATTTGTTTTGTGGCTCAGCAATATCGCATGATGCAAAACATGCGTTATCGTCATTTGGCAAATTTGGATCTGCATTTGGGTCTTGATTTCCGCCATTACCTCCACCATTCTTAAGTCCAAGTGCATAATTAAAGGTACAAGCAGCTGATATACCATTGTTTTTAAAATTCGCATTTTTGCCTGGTTTTGGTTTTGCACGTACTCGCCAAGCATATTTTCGGCCCACCTGTAGATTTGGGTCTATTTGTGTATACATATATGTAGAAACAGATACCGTTTTTCTAAAAAATACTGGTTCTGTCGCAGCATCTAGTGCTTGATTGGGATTCTGACCTTGAAGTAGTTCTACCATGGTGAGTTCATACTCAATATTGATCGGATTGGCTCCAGCTGGTACTGTCCACGTAAATAATAAATTCTGTGGTGTCTTAGGATTGACTTCTTTGTCGCACATTGGCTGTAACAAAAAAGGTGGTTCATGATGTGTGATTGTCACATTTGCACAACCCATACTTTGACTACTCACTGGTGTACCAGTAGCATAGTCAGCCGCATAATAACAAAACATGTAATTACCTTCAGGCAATCCATTACCATTAACCAACTGACTTTCTGTAATACCTTGCAGTAACAAATTAGTTGTATTATAATAAGGAGAAAGCTGGCTTCCTGACAGTTGTATCGTCCCTGAAGATGGAATAACGATAGGCGCAGGTGGTAAAAAAGTGGTAGGTATACTGATCGAGATACCATTACCTGTGATAGATCCGAGCAACTTGATCGTCCTAGGCGTTGGTGTTGGATTGGTTACCATGACGACTACTTTATTGCCATAAGTAGTATAGTCTGAAAGGTAAGGAGAATATGGTGGCAATACTGTCGTTTGAACGACCAACTGACTATACATCAACGTCGTAAAAAAGATGCAGCACAAAAGAATGGATAACTTTTTGATTATTCCTGTCATGATTTAAAAATTTATGGTATATCTGAAAACACCTGTTAATTCGGTGAAATTTTGACTATTAATATTGTCTGATTTGTTATTGAGAAAGAAGATATTGATACCTAAATTATGCCGTTTATCCATGGTATAATTGCCACCGAGATTGAAGGAATAATTGGTATTAACATCACTCAATTGTAGCGCCACAGTACCGTTTATATTTACTTTTCCTTCTAGCCATCCTTGATTGTAACCAAGGCTACCACCAAGTCCAGTCTCCGTAAAAGATGCTGTTGTATTTTTTGTCCTATTGATACTCAAATTAAAAGCAGCTTGACTTTTCAATAGAGACAGGCTATACATAAGGTTGGTGATTTCTGCAGCGTATTCCATATAAATAGCCGTAAAAGCATTATTGTCTATCATACGCATATTGAGATAACTCCCTATGATCATGTGGTAAGTATTGGTATTTCCCCAATTGACCCTAGGGCTGATGGTAAAACCAGGATTTCTGTTTTGCATGATGATGGTATCATTAACTGCAGTAAAGCCGTCTTCTTGTTTTGTGTAAAGATCCATCCATGTCACATCAATGCCCCAATAGTTAGATGGATTGACTGAAAGATTGACATTGGGCTGATATCTAAAGGTAGTTACAGGTTTTTTATTCAAAAGATTATCGCTAAAAACACTTAATCCATAATTTAAATTCACTTTATTTTTTACCATGGAAAAACTGTGTCTCATTCCATATGCATTGACATCATTTTCAATAAAGTAAGCGCCCATACTTTTGTAATCTGGTGCAATCCGTTTGTAAAAAAGACTGAGATTATGTCCACTAAAATTAAAATTGGCACCACCTTCCATAGCAAAATACACTTGGGTAGCAATGGTCTGCTTACCTGCAATACTCGCTATTCTATTCCATGATGAGTCAATAGTCACTTCCTGTGCATTAACATTTCGATTGTACACACTCAACGCTGCATCCCCATAAACATTCATAAATGATGCTACTTTGATCATAGTTTTTAAGGCAAACACAGTGTTTTCCCCTGGTTGAACTAGCACGACACTATCTGCATATTGGAAAGGCAAACTTTTATCATCATCCTTTGATCTCATGTAAATAAGGTCAACGAATGAAGACTCTGTGCCATATCCGATTTTGGCAGCATATCCAGATCTTTTATAGGCAGGAAGGTAGTTTTGAGACCTTGTCGTATCTATACCTGTCGCTCTTTGAAACCTACCGCTCACAAATCCCAACCTAAACTTTCCAGGCGTCAATTCTACACCACCACCAAGCAACTGTTGTCCTGCTAGACTAAACTTACTCCAGAAAATATTTTGATACCCAATGTAAGTTTTCAGCCATTTATAAGTAGGTGCGATACCAAACTGATTAAAAGGTTGACTGAAGCTACGATCTTGTTCAGAGTACGTAAAGGATAACGGTATACTAAATTCTCCTTTACTGAGATTGACATTGCCATGTAGCAAGTAGCTGAATGGTTGACGACGGCCTTGGATGCCATTACTGTTATAACCCGTAAGTTGAAATCCTGCCGAACCACTTATTTTGAATGTATCTTTGATAGAACCAATGTCCTGAGCAACACTTTGGTTGGACCAAAAAATGGAAGAGATCACCGACATCAAAAAAACGAATACCTTCATAAGGCTTATTTAATATTATTTTGATAATTTATACGGTGCAAAGATGGGTAGTGTGAGTGCCTCCAATGTTTAAGCAAAATGCAAAAAGTGTAAAAAAGTGTAAAAAGGGAAGTTTAATTGGGTTGTGGATTTGATAGAATTGTTGGATGCCGCTAAAACTGCACACGATTGCTTGATTTGCTAAAGTGGGGAATTGCGGAATTGGTTGAATTGTGGAATTGTTGATTTGTTAATTTCAGGTAGTTTTAAATTATTCAATTCATGATTTGAATCAAAAGATATAATTGTTAAATTTGTTTTTGTGTATATGATAAACATTTTCCGTCAAAAAAGGTGGAATGGCTTTTCAAAATGGTTGTTCTTGACCAATAATATTACATATATAATGCTCATTGGCTTATTTTTTTATTGGCAATTGTTTGGTATATTTGCATAAAATATTCCTTGATACGGAATCATGATATTAATCATTAGTAGGATGAAGTGTCTTTTCGCAGTCCTAGATGTTTAAATAACAAATCTTAAATCTTATACATGAGCAAATTGGAACTTAAAATAATACATCCAAACGAAGACAAGTCCAACGAACTTTATATTTCTGAAAACTGCCAAGAATTGATCCAAATGATGGATGCGTTTTACCCTAAAGTAGGTTTTAATATTCCTTGGGTAGGATATTTTTTATTGCTTAACAATCAAGTAGTTGGAACTGCTGGATTCACAGGACAACCAATCGAAAACACCGTCGAAATATCGTACTGGACATTTAAAGAATGGGAAGGTCAAGGTATCGCATCAATGGCTTGTAAAGAATTAATCGCAATTGCGCAAAAAACGAATCCATCAGTCACCATTACTGCAAAGACCTTACCTGAATACAACGCGTCAACAAAAATTTTACAAAACAATAATTTTAAGTTTGTCGAAATTGTGCAAGATCATGAAGTTGGAGATGCATGGCTTTGGGTACGTGAGCACTAAATTTGTTATATTACCATAAAGCCTAAATTGATAATATTTGCTTGTTACAAGATATGTTTGGAATAAACGCTAAAATATAAATTATGACAGAATTAGAAAAGTACATCCACACTTACTTTGGTGTCAACAT
>JBGSOH010000703.1:0-6192 GCA_041739205.1 Saprospiraceae bacterium | reverse complement strand
CTAGTCCATAAAATGATGGATTTGATAAATACTTTCCCCCAATGCAAAAATGAATTTGGTCAGTAATCATATATTTGTAACCTAATCCCACATTGATACCTGCAAAATTTCTTGTCGTAAGCACTACATAATAGCTTTCATAAGGGTCAGGGTTGCCTTCTATATCGTACAAGAAGTCACCAAAAACAGATCGCTCTAGTCTTCCACCACTGAAACCTACTTTAAAAAACATAAACCCTCGATCATTCATCGGTACATCTTTGGACAATGATAACTCAAACAACTTTAAATGTTCAAAATTCAATAGTACGTTTGGATCTATTTCCACAAAGGCAAGTTGAGATTTATCTAAGATTTCAGAAGCCTTTAAACCTCCAGAAGCAGAGCTGTAACTTAAACTTACTGCCATACGGTAACCAATATCTCTCACTGCATTAAATCCAATGCCCGTTAAACGATAATTATCACTATTAAACAATAAGTTCGTAGTAATACCAATGCTGTTTTTGTGTTCTTGTGCATGTATACTGGCAAAAAACACTAAAAACAAAATAACAAACCAAATTCTATATATCATAATCATTCATTTTTATGTTTTAATAATAAATTTACAATTTAATCCTAAGCTATTTAAACTTTCTGCCATATTTCAAAGTCATTCCTGTCACCGCATCATCATAAGAAACAAAACCAAATCTAATACCTAAGAAATTCTTTTGATTTATAAAAAAAGTGTAGGAAAGTCCACCATTATAGTTATAATCATTTGATCTCCTCACATCAAGAAAATCGGGAATCGACTCAATAACCCTAACGCCATTATAAAATGTCCAACCTGATCCTAGTTCGATACTTATCTTATGTCTTTGAGTCCTGAATAGATTAAGATGAACTAGCAAATTTATATCCGTTTGTTTTTCGAAAGTAAATGGTTTACCTTTTTCAACACCTTGCGCAGACCCATAAGAATATACTATTTCTGATTCAAAACCAATCACATTATTTTGATCTCTAAAAATACCTAGCCCGACTTGATATCCTGGATTTTCATTAAAATAGATGTAACCTGCTCTCATAGAATAATACATTTTAGTCTCGGGTCTTACCACTTTAGTAGGAAGTGGCAACTTAAACAAATCTCCTTTTTTGTTTGAATTCAGACTATTTGCCAAACTTGTCAACCCAACTAGTGGAGTATAAATATCCAAAGTATTCGCAGAACTATCTACGGTTTTTTCGGAATTGTTTACTTTGATGAAAACTCTTTTACTACTTTGAATATTTGTGGATTCACTTTCTATTGAAGAGTTTTTGGTATCTTCATTTGAACGTAATTGATTATGTTTAAATGAAGACCCAGACGATAGTTCAGAGTTCTCATTAAAAGTCCCGTTTGTCTTTGCAGCACTATTTCCTTCCGTGTTAATCTCCTTTGAACTAGAATCTAGTCCATTATTCACTTTAACAAAAGGAGATGATTTCTTTTTTATATTACCTGCATTAAAATCCTGAATATCTGAGTTGTCACTAGTCTTTATTTCCCTTTTCTTTGATTTCCCATTGATACTAAATGGACTTTTTTCTGTAGCATTAGATGGATGGTTTTCTGCTACTTCCATTTCAGTTGCATTTGTTTTTTGATTAGCAGCCGTTGCTTCACTTTGATTTATTGGGGAAAATTGGTTGGATTCTTTGAATTTAAGATCATCAATTTGATTGATATTGTCTACTTTATCAATTACTTCATCTTTTGGTGACTTGTTATTTAATGATATAGATTCATTCGATATGAAATTCCAATCTTCTTCAATGAACAAACCAAATATCGCCCCTATGAATACAAAAAAGAACACAAAAAACCACCATCTTCTTTTCCTTTTTGGCTGTAGATGGTCGAGCATTTCACTCATTTGCTTCCATGCTTCAGGGTTTACCTCTGACTTTTGTCCATTTAGTCTTGCTCTAAAATCCTTCATTTCTTTGATTTTGTGATTTTAAAAGTACGCTCCACCATCTGCTTTAATGACGTTCTTGCTTTGGTCAGCAACCACTTACTCGTATTTTGATTTATAGAAGTTAAGGACTCAATTTCTTTGTGACCATACCCTTCTATTTCAAATAAGGTAAAGACCAATCTTTCATTTTCTGGTAGCGCCTGAATCATTTTGGTGAGATCATCCACTTCCAATTGATTGAGCAAATCGTCCACGCCATCATTTACTATTTGTTCATGCGCATTGTCTATCGCTACCAAAGTAACTTTGTTTTTTGTATTTGACCTTATATAATCTATCGCTGCCCTTACCAAAATCGTCCTCGCCCAACCATCATAATTGGTACCAATCGCAAAAGATGATAAACAAGTATAAATCCTCAACATCCCAAGATTAAATACCCAATCACGCTCTGAGTTATCCTTCACATACAAAGATATGATACTCGCAAGGGACTGGTAAGTATAATCATACAAATCCTTCTGAGCAGACCGATTCTGCTTCGTCGATTCTTTTATGATATGGTCTATGGACTGTTTCACTAAATGTAAGTTGATTTCTATTCCTTGGTTAGATCAAAAGCACAAGAACTTTTATAACCATCTACTTCATGGTCAAATGTAAATCTATATTGGTCACCAAAAATAAACTGAATGCTTCCTTTCAATTTTATTACATCAAAACTTTCATTTTCATTTAATATTTGATCCGGAATGTTCAAAGTATTGCCTAATCTAACTCCTTGAAATATCACTTCATCCCCAAAATCAACAGTATAATTATTTTCATTGGTAGAAAGTATAACTAGTGATAAGTTTTCACCATTTTCAGATTCTAGATCACCACTGCATGACAACTCACCATTATAAATACCTGCGAAATTTATAGCTTCTTCTTTCGAACATGAAAAGAGAATTATAAAAAGGATAACAAAAATTGGATTTTTCATTGAATTACAATTTAATAATAATGTACTAAAAACTAACTATCAAATACACTATCGTTTGATTGCAGTCCCAAAGTTGGTAAAATACAATTTATTTCTAAAAAAATTGTAACCGATGATTTTAAGCTCATAATTTTTAATTCCAATCATAGAAAAGTAATTATTGGGTATTCATATAAATTTTCTCAAAACAATACAACCTGATAAAAATTTATTTTTATGATACACAATCTTTAAAAACCACTTTTCTTAAAAAAACTGATCTAATGTTAATTATAATACACAAAACTCCAACAATATGCGTAAATATTCTCAATTTACATGGGGACTATTTGATAAAAATGATAGATTACATTAATCTGCGGTGAAAAAAGCGTATTTTTACCGCACAATTTGCGGTGGTAAGATGTATATACACAATAGAGAACATTGGACAAACTTTACATGGGATAATGACAAACTGTCTCATATCTTATCTTCCGTAAGGTATCTTCAAGGTCGATTGCTAGGTCGTATGGAAAGTTTAGGTTTCGAATTTATCGAAAAAGCGACTTTGGAATCTCTTATTTTAGACGTTGTCGATACGTCAAGAATTGAAGGAGAATTTCTAAATCCCGAATTGGTTCGTTCATCTATTGCTAGAAAAATGGGTATTGAAAATGCTGAATTTTTAAATACACCACGAAATATTGAAGGCATTGTAGATGTCATTTTAGATGCCACCCAAAATTTTGAACTACCACTCACAGAAACACGACTCCTTGGTTGGCACCACTCAATTTTCCAAAGTGGTTATAGTGGTTATCAGCAAATAGATGTAGCTAAATTTAGGTCTGGTGGTATGAAAGTGGTTTCAGGAAATTTTGGTAAAGAAAAAGTTCATTTTGAAGCCCCTTCCGCAGAGAAAGTATCACATGAAATGGAACAGTTTTTAATTTGGTTAACCAATGAGAATAGTTTAGATTTAGTGCTAAAATCTATGATAGCACACTTTTGGTTTGTGACCATTCACCCATTTGATGATGGTAACGGTCGAATAGCAAGGGCTATTTTGGATATGATCTTAGCCAAAAGTGATAACAGTAAAATTCGTTTTTACAGCTTATCAAACCAAATTTTTAAAGAACATAAACGTTACAACGACATTATAGAGAAAACACAAAAAGGCACACAAGACATAACACTTTATTTAGAATGGTTTTTGGGTTGCTTTGAAAGAGCTTTATTATCAAGTGAGCAAAATTTGGAAATCATTTTGGATAAAGCCCACTTTTGGGATATACATAAATCAATCAATATTAATGATAGACAAAGACTTGTAGTCAATTATTTCTACGACAACTACACGAAAGAAGTTGGTTTCTTAAGAACGTCTGTGTATGCTAAACTTGCTAATTGCTCTACAGATTCCGCATTGCGAGATTTACAAGATTTGGTTACAAAAGAAATGATTACAACAGAAGATAAGGGTAAGAAAACAAACTACTTAATCTTAAGTCCTAAAGGCTTAAGAATTCCAAAAATCTCAAACATAAATCCACTAAATCAATAGCTTACAATTGGAAAGTCAAAGTGCTTTCTTCCACTTTGGGTCAATCAGAATTAATAAAAAATCTATACAACCTTCTACTTTCCTACCACCAAGAATTTTTCTTAGTCGAGCTTCTAGATGTAGTGGCCTTTACACCTAGCACGCCCAAAAGTCCTCTCACCAATGTGGATGCAACTGTACGACCTACTTGTTTAGTAACTTGACTGTCCAATACTTTTTCAAAAGTCGATTTTTCTTGTCTAGTACTTGCACGTGGTGTTGGCACAGCCTTTTCTTGCTGTTCTATTAATTTCTTTTGAATCTCTTCTGATTGTGCTTCTTCTATTTTACAAGAGAGCATCTCATGAGCACTTTCACGATTGATAACCTCATCATATTTATGTTTGATGCGGCTTCGACCCATTATCTGATTAATCTCAGTAGGAGTCAATACATCCATTCTAGATTGCGGCGCCCTTAAATAACAATGCACCAATGGTGTAGGTACACCTTTTTCGTTTAAGGCAGCAATGATGGATTCTCCTATTCCTAGCTCCGTAAGCAATTGATCTACAGCATAGTAATCAGTCAAAGGATAATTTTCTGCAGTTAGTTTGATTGCCTTTCTATCCTTTGCAGTAAATGCTCTGAGGGCATGTTGCACCTTAAGACCTAATTGGCTCAAGACAGCATCAGGAACATCTGTTGGGTTTTGGGTAACAAAAAATATACCCACACCTTTTGATCTGATAAGCTTGATGATGGTTTCGATCTGATTGAGCAATGCTTTACTTGCTTCATTAAATATAAGGTGAGCTTCGTCTATAAAAATAACAAGCTTCGGTTGCTCCATATCTCCTTCTTCAGGAAAAGTAGCATATATTTCAGCCAATATTTGTAACATAAAGGTAGAAAACAACTTGGGTTTGTCCTGAATATCTGTTACCCTTAATATTGAAATATATCCTCTACCTTCTTCGTCTATTCTAGTGAGATCATCCACATCAAATGATCGTTCACCAAAAAACAAATCACCTCCTTGTTGCTCTAGTTCTATGATTTTTCTCAGAATTGTGCCTACTGAAGCGGATGAAATTGCTCCATATTCTGCTTGAATTGCATCTTTACCTTCATTAGAAATGTAGTTTAATGCCTTTTTGATGTCATCTAGATCCAAAAGCGGTAGTTGATTGTCATCACAAAACTTGAAAATAAGCGAAACGACTCCAGCTTGAGTATCATTTAGTTCGAGAATTTTTGAAAATAAAACTGGTCCAAACTCCGTCACTGTAGCCCTCAGCCTTGCTCCTGCATCATTTGACAAACTTAAAAATTCTACGGGACTCCCTGCAGCAACAAACGGCAAACCTATATTACGATGTCTTTCTTCTATTTTTTCATTGGTAGCCCCAGGTACGGCTACACCACTCAAATCACCTTTGATATCCATCACAAGAGATGGAATACCTTTGGCAGAGAGTTGCTCTATAATGATTTGTAAGGTTTTAGTTTTACCTGTACCAGTAGCTCCTGCAATCAGTCCGTGTCTGTTTAGTGTTTTCAGAGGCACTCTGATAAAGGTTTCTGTTAGAACTTCACCATCAATTTTTGGTGAACCCAAAATAATGGAATCTCCTTTGAATGTGTATGCCGCTGAAACCTCCGACTGAAACTTATCTTTTTTAGACATGATTTATTTTATAATTAAATTTATTATCAAA
>JBGSOH010000633.1:0-4865 GCA_041739205.1 Saprospiraceae bacterium | reverse complement strand
CTAGTGATAAATCATGTCTCCATCACGACTAAAACCAATATTCTATTTGGTTGGTAAGTAAACATGAGCTATTTTTATGAGAAATTATGAATGATGATGAAGACAGTTTTACTTTTTATGGGATGTGTGCTACTTTCAACTTTTTGTTTTGGTCAGATAGATTCGTTGATTTACGATAATGAAATTCAGAGCAAAGTAGTTGATAAAAAAGCGAAAAAGGCACTTCCCTTTGCTACAGTCTATAATCTAAATAGAAATCACGTTGCGGAAACAAATGGAGAAGGCTTTTTTACAATAAAGTTTGAGCGATTGACTGATACGTTGATCACCTATTATTTAGGGTATAAGACGGATACAACTACAGTTGGTCAAATCAAAGAAAATATATTTTTATCACCAATTCAAAACTTGCTGAATGAAATAGAAATTTCTGATTTTAAAAATTCTACCATTATAAATCACCCTAAAATTACACCTATAAAATTTGTCACTTCAGATAGCTTAGGTTTTTTACTTAGTGAACGAATGATAGGTTTTAGAAAAAATTATGAATTGGAAGTTTTTCATTATTCTGGAGTTTCTTTGAAAAAAATACCAATAGATCATGGAACTAAAGTGGACATTTTTAAAAATTGTCAATATCATATCTATCTGCAAATCGATGATGAATGTATAAAAATAGCTTTCGAAAATCAACAATTATCGCTGATCGAAAAAATGACGTTTAGGGAATTTAAAAGTTTATTTGGTAATTGTATGGCTTCAAAAGAAGGTCAGTTTGTTTACCAATTAGCCCGGTGGAATAATCTTGAAAAAAACTATGTTTTAGTTGCCCCAAAAGAAGAAAAGTCTAAGCTAATAAAGTCTGTTATTCATGAAGACAGATTACAGTTATATAAAAAGGACGTGGGCTTTATTGAATATGGAAAAAACGTCTCGACCATGGAAATCAACGATGCTGGTGAAAGTAATAGAATTAGAAAAATTCAAGCTTCTAGTTTTTTATTAGAAAATATTATACACAAAAACCAAACAAACAATTACTTTTTCTCCCTAGATACGAGTTTCATACATTTTAATTTTGATGAGAAACAAATAGAAATTTATAATCTTCATGGAGATTTAACTCAAACTATTACTGACCATCCTATTTTCAATACTAAACACAAGACAAACATAGTGGTGCATGACAATATTTCTCAAAAATGCTACTTTGTATATGACACACACAATGATTATATGATAAGTGAAATTGACATTGATACTCCACAAATATTAGAAAGCATCGCTTTAAACTTGGTTTATTTTGAGTCGATTGATATTATAAATGGCAATATATTTTCTTTGGGAAGAAATAGTATTATTGGTACTAATGCTTTGTTTTATAAGCGAATTTATTGAAAGTTTGGACATATATGTGTTGCCAAAGAAATAAAAAAATCTTTTACACACCTTTTACCTGAATTAATGAAAAATTGTGTAATTTTATACAGACATTAAAAAATATAAAATTATGAAAATTAAATTTATTTTCAGTCTGTTTGGTTTTTTACTTGCATACTTATCTGCTTTTACACAAACGGACGAACAATTGTATAAAGCTATCAAGGGCCAAAATTATGGATACAAGTTTACGCATGATATCGAACAGCTAAAACCTACAGAATCAGTTTGCTTTGAATATACTATGATAGGAAAGGATGAAATGGCACAAAAGTGTTATGATACATTTTATAATTATGAACAAGTCAGCAGTAATATTTCTTACGAAGCAAATGAAGCTCGTGATTTTATTATCAAGTATTTACAGGAGAATAATCCCAAAATTATTGCCATAAACGAAGCGCATCATATAAGTCAACATAGAGTTGTGATGCAATCTCTTTTACCCATTTTGTACGAACAGGGTTATAAGTGTTTGGCAGTCGAAGGGTTAAGACATGATGACATTTTATTGAATAAAAGAAAGTATCCGAAATTTTTGCATTCAGGATATTATTTGCGAGATCCAGAATATGCCAATATGATAAGAACCGCTCTGGAAGTGGGTTTTGAACTGATTGCATATGATCAACGAGGACCTAGCCGAGATGAAAAAGCGGCCAATCATATTTACAACTACATGCAGGAGAATAAAACTGAGAAAATAGTTATTTATGCAGGATACGATCATATAAGAGAAAAAGAAATCAATGGCAAAACATCCTTAGTTACTTATTTAAATCAATACCTAAAAACAGATGCTTTTACTATTTCTCAAACAGAAAAGCTGCCAAACTCTATTAAGTTGGATACATCGATGAGTGATATCTTCTACTTGAGCTCTTCAGATAATGCTCAAATATTTAAAGGCCCTACCAATGATATAGACCTTGCAATTTATTGTGATACTGAACAAAATAAGTATGGCAATATTTCGCCAAAACGTATGCCATATAAAGTGAAATATAATCTCAAAGACATAAAATTTCCCCTACAAATCTCGGCTAAAATCAGTAATGAAGGATTGCTAGCCATCCCAATGGATGTGATAGAAGTTTTAAATAATGAAGAATTAGAGAATGCTGTCTTGCACCTAGAGTTGGGGAGACAATACAATATTGAATTTTTGAATCGAGATTATGATCTTATTTATACTGAAGTAATTGGTCTGTAAAGTGAAGCGTTATTTTTTAGATTTATTTTGAAAATAAAAATGAAACCCATGATCATGAAATATTCCACTACAATTGTTATTACTTATCTACTGCTAAATACTGTGAATGTAGCTGCTCAAAAGGACGCTCGATGGTTAAATCTCTATCAAGATACAACGTTTATACTCAAGGACAAGATATCATTTGCACAAGCGTCTTACATTAAACAAGATATTCGAAATATTGATGATTATGGTGTTTCTCCTGAGTTAAAGGAAGTATCCGTTAGTAGTATTAGTTTTAGTTTGGAATTGTCAAGGTTTAATGATTTTATAAATCAAAAATTAGATAGTTCTAAGTTCTTTAAATATGGATATGAACTTGGGTCATATTCACGGTCAGACCATAAATGGCAGTTGTGTGGTTTAAGAGGAAAGTTATATGGTAGAGAAATATTGATTATTGACTCAAATATGAATTTAGATTTTTCAGATGAAGAGACCATTACATTACCTGAGTTGATGTTTAAACCTGACTGGCCAAAAGGAGAAAAGATTATTTACCCAATGGATACATGTTATTATTATGACATCGAATATGAGCATCTTGCGGATTTCTTAATTTATCCACGGAGAGCAAAAGTCGCAATTCAAGTTTTTTCAAAACTAAATGCACAAACAAACAAGTTAGAATACTTAGATTGTTTCAAAATAGGTTTTGCTTCTAGGCTTAAGCATAATGGCTTCATTCAAGGTGATTCAATCGAAATGGAAACTAAAGATGCATTACCATGGGAGAACAAATCAGTGAAAATAAAAGTAAAATTATCTGATAATACGACTTCAACTATTAATCAAAAAGATAAGTTCAAAGTACAGGATAACTTCTATAGTATTGACTCTATAGACATCATAAACAACAGATTGCTCTTAATAAATCATCATACGGAAAACACTTTTTTCTCTATATCAGGTCCATCAGTAAAGGACAATAGTGAAATAATTTCTATAGATACAATGAATGTAAATGAAGTATATAAGTTTGTACATGTTTGGGGATCCTGGTGTGTACCTTGCAGGAAAAAACTTCCCGAGATTGCAGCATTGTATAAGTCATTTAAATCCGTTGATTTTTATGGATTGTGTACAGACGTTACCAATGAAAAGTGCCAAAATGTGATGCGTGAAAATAATATAACGTGGAAAAATATATTTTTTGACTTAAAAGAATTTGAAAAACATGATCCAATCAATGTACATTCTTGGCCAACATATTTTATCTTGGGTAAGGATAACTTTATTCTCTTAAAAACATCAGATTTTGAAGATGTTAAACGGTTTTTGAATGAAAAATAAAAAAGCCCAACCCACTTTAGGGCTGAGCTTTTTATGACTATGTTTACAGTATGATTATGGCAAAAGAACGCTATCTATTAAGTGCACTACACCATTACTAGCTGGTATATTTACACCGACGATATTTGTATTTCCGGCATTTGCATTTCCTTTTAGTGTGGCATTGGCTGCATTTACCGCAATATTACCACCGTTAGCTGTAGCTACATTTCCTGTAACCAAGTTTGTAGAATAAACTCTGCCTGGAATTACGTGGTAAGTCAAAATACTTGCTAATACATCAGGTGGTGCAGCCTGAATAGCCGCTGCTGTAGGAAATCCTGCTGCAATAAATGCATCATTTGTAGGTGCAAACACAGTATATATATCTTGACCACTCAATATATCTACTACTTTTGTTGCTCCTTGATTTGCTCTTAGTACTGCTGCAACAAGTAATGAAAGATTAGGGTTAGCTTGCGCAAGAGCTACGATATTTCGAGATTCTGGTATCAAGACAGCATCAATTATGTGGATGATGGCACCATTTTCAGCTTTTACGTCTGCTGTAGTCACTTTTGCACCATTCACAGAGACGCCACCTGCATTTTTGGTAACATATACTTTTGCAGTGTTTAGTGTGGTTACTTCTGCGTTGTTTTTTGTCTCAATGGCAGAAGCTGGTATAGGACTTCCTACAACATGGTAAGTCAAGATAGAAGCGATAAGCGCTTTATCAGCTGCTTGGATAGCTGCTGCATTGGCAAAACCTGCTGCTTTGAAGGCATCATCTGTAGGTGCAAAAACTGTAATCGTAGGACTAGCTAATGCTTCCGCTAATCCTGCATGCAATACTGCAGCTTCTAACAGTGTGAAATTTGAATTTTCTACCACT
>JBGSOH010000581.1:0-24674 GCA_041739205.1 Saprospiraceae bacterium | reverse complement strand
GGTCAAGGGTTCAAATCCCTTCATTGGCTCATTTTTAAAGTATATCATTTATTCATAATATTTAAAGTTCAGAAAAATTTTCACCGATGGCTAAATCAACATTTGTAAGAACCAAACCACACGTAAATATCGGAACGATTGGTCACGTTGACCACGGTAAGACAACACTTACTGCTGCTATTACTTACGTGCTTTCTGAGATAGGCTTTGCCGAGAAGAAGGATTACGATTCTATCGACGCCGCTCCAGAAGAAAAAGAAAGAGGTATCACTATCAACACTGCACACGTAGAGTATGAAACCGCAAACAGACACTACGCTCACGTAGATTGTCCAGGTCACGCCGATTACGTGAAAAACATGGTAACAGGTGCTGCACAGATGGATGGTGCCATATTAGTATGTGCTGCTACTGATGGTCCAATGCCACAAACAAGAGAGCATATCCTTCTTGCTAGACAAGTAGGTGTACCTGCTGTAGTAGTATTTATGAATAAAGTAGATCTTGTAGACGATCCAGAAATGTTAGAACTTGTTGAAATGGAACTAAGAGAACTTCTTAGTGCTTACCAATTCGACGGTGATAACGCTGCTATCATCCAAGGTTCTGCAATTAAAGCTCTTGAAGGAGATGCTGCTGCAAAACAAAAGATCATGGATCTTATGGCTGCAGTTGATGCAAATATTCCTGAGCCAGTAAGAGATGTTGATAAGACATTCTTGATGCCAATCGAAGATGTATTCTCAATCACAGGTAGAGGTACTGTTGCAACTGGTAGAATTGAAAGAGGAGTTATCAACACTGGTGATCCTGTTGAAATCATCGGTATGCAGAAGTTAGGTGATAAGCCATTAACTTCTACAGTAACTGGTGTAGAGATGTTCAGAAAGATCCTAGAAAGAGGAGAAGCTGGTGACAACGCTGGTATCCTTTTAAGAGGTATCGATAAAGAAGCAATCAGAAGAGGTATGGTTATTATCAAACCAGGTTCTGTTAAGCCACATGCTCACTTCAAGTGCGAAATTTATGTACTTGGTAAGGATGAAGGTGGAAGACACACGCCTTTCTTCAATGGTTACAGACCTCAGTTCTACTTTAGAACTACTGACGTAACTGGTGATGTTAAGTTACCAGATGGCGTTGAGATGGTAATGCCAGGTGATAACGTTTCTTTAGAAGTTAAATTAATAAACCCAATTGCAATGGAGAAAGGTCTTCGTTTTGCGATCAGAGAGGGTGGTAGAACTGTGGGTGCAGGTCAGGTAACTGAAATCATTTCCTAAGTTTTAATCATTCTGTGGTTTTAAAATATTGAAAAATTAAGCACTTTCATTAGTGCTTAATTTTTCATTTTGGTAAAGATTGTTAATCTTTACGATTTAGGGGAGTAGCTCAATTGGTAGAGTGGCGGTCTCCAAAACCGTAGGTTGCAGGTTCGAGACCTGTCTCCCCTGCTTTTATTAATTAATTGTTTCTGCTGGGCGGAATTAAAATTTTTTAAAATGGAGAATATCAGACTATACCTTAGAGAGAGTTATGATGAACTAATTAACCATGTTACTTGGCCTACATGGCCTGAGTTGTTTAGTAACGCAAGATTGGTGATAGTTTGTACAATTATCATTTCTTTGGTAGTTTTACTTTTTGATACTGTATTCAATTCTGGTTTGAAAGCAATATACTCATTGTAATCGAGCATTAAACATATTTCCAATGTCTGAAGATAAGAAGTGGTACTCATTAAGGGTAGTAAGTGGTAAAGAGAAGAGTATTAAAGAACGTATAGAACTTGAAATACAACGTAATAAATGGGAAGACATTGTTACTCAGGTATTGGTACCGTCTGAAAAGGTATATAAGATCCGTAATGGAAAAAAAGTTATCCTTGAGCGAAATATTTTGCCAGGATATATTCTTGTTGAAGCACTTCAGTCAAAGTTTTCTGGAGAAATTGTTCAGACTATATCAAACGTACTTAATGTTATACACTTTTTAGGAAAGAATCATCCGATTCCAATGACTCAAGTGGAGGCTAATAGAATGCTTGGTAAAGTAGATGACTCCCAAGATGTTTCCGCAGCCATGATCGAGCCATTCTTGGTAGGAGAGACTGTCAAAATCATTGATGGGCCATTTAATGATTTTATTGGGGATGTTAAAGAAGTGAACGAAGACAAGAAAAAATTAAAAGTAATTGTGAAAATATTTGGAAGAGGGACAGAAGTGGAGTTGAATTATATGCAAGTAGAAAAACAATCTTAAAATAAACCTGACTTTAGATCATATTTGATGCTTCCCTAAAGTCATAGTATTAATTTTTAATAAACCAGATAGTAAAATGGCAAAAGAAATTCAAACATATGTAAAGCTTCAGGTGAAAGGCGGACAAGCAAATCCAGCACCACCAGTTGGACCTGCATTAGGTTCTAAGGGTTTGAATATAATGGAGTTTTGTAAAAGATTTAATGCGGAGACACAAGATAGCATTGGTAAAATATTACCTGTGCTTATTACTGTTTACAAAGATAAGTCTTTCGATTTCGTTATTAAGACACCACCTGCAGCGATTCAGTTGATGGAAATCACAAAATTAAAAAGTGGTTCTGCACAACCAAACCGTAACAAAGTAGCTTCTGTTACTTGGGATCAAGTTAAAGGTATTGCAGAAAACAAAATGAAAGACCTTAATGCATTTACAGTAGAGTCTGCTATGAAAATGGTAGCTGGTACTGCTAGAAGTATGGGTATCACTATCAGTGGAGATGCACCTTGGGGCAATCCAGTCGTAGCTGAAGAAGAAGCATAATTATTTATTCATCGGTAAGGGAGTTGTTTTTTAATAAATGACGCTAATACCTTAAAATTTATTTAAATGGCAAAAGTTAGTAAAAAAAGGCAGATTGCAAATGCCAAAGTAGACTCTACTAAGTTTTACGCTCTTAAAGATGCAGTATCACTTGTTAAAGAAGTCAACACTACAAAATTTGATGCTTCAGTAGATCTTCACATCCGTTTGGGTGTAGATCCAAGAAAAGCTGATCAAGCAATCAGAGGTACAGTATCTCTTCCGCACGGAACAGGTAAAGTCAAAAGAGTACTCGTATTATGTACACCAGACAAAGAAGCAGAAGCTAAAGCAGCAGGAGCAGATTATGCTGGATTGGATGAGTATATTACAAAAATCGGACAAGGATGGACAGATGTTGATGTGATCATTGCAATGCCAAGTGTTATGGCAAAAGTTGGTCAGATCGGTAGAATATTAGGTCCAAGAGGTTTGATGCCTAACCCTAAAACAGGTACAGTAACTAT
Organism: Saprospiraceae bacterium; assembly: GCA_041739205.1. GTDB lineage: Bacteria > Bacteroidota > Bacteroidia > Chitinophagales > Saprospiraceae > OLB9. Next base: position 21,362 of record JBGSOH010000581.1, on the reverse strand, counting down.
TAATGTAGGTGCTGCTGTAGAAGAAGTGAAAGCAGGTAAAATATCATTCAGAGTAGATAAATATGGTATCATACATTCTCCAATTGGAAGAGTATCATTCACTCCAGAGAAATTGGCTGAGAATGCTTTAGAGTTGATTTCAACTTTAGAAAAGATGAAACCATCTACTGCAAAAGGTATTTATATGAAGTCAGTAAGCCTTGCAAGTACCATGAGTCCAGGTATTTCTGTTGATACTAAAACCATTAAATAAACCATAAAATATATTCAAATGACACGTACAGATAAAGGTTTATTAATAGAAGAGTTAAAAGAAAAGTTTGAAAATTCATCGTACTTTTATGTAACGGATGCTTCAACTTTGACAGTAGCTAAAATCAATCAACTTAGAAGAATTTGTTTCGATAAGGGTGTTGAAGTTAAAACTGTGAAAAATGCTCTTGCTGTAAAAGCTATGAGTGAGCAGGCAGACAGTAAAAATTTCAAAGGAATTTTTGATGCATTCAAAGGTCAAAGCACAATATTATTCTCAGAAGATGGTAAGCTTCCAGCTTCTATCATAAAAGAATTTAGGGGTAAAGATGCACGACCTATACTTAAGGCAGCATACATAGATTCTGATGTATTCTTTGGTGATGATCAATTAGACATTTTAACTAAACTTAAGACTAAGAATGAGCTTATTGGTGATGTAATATTTATGTTACAATCCCCTGCTCAGAATGTCATAAGTGCACTTAAGTCTGGTGGGGCTACCATAGCAGGTGTATTAAAGACTCTTGAAGAGAGAGGATAGTTTATATGTATCCCTGACGGGAATTTTAATGTTACGTTATCGCTTCCAACATTAACGCATTTTTTTATCAAAATTAATTAAAAACCATTATATCATGGCAGATTTAAAATCATTCGCAGAGCAATTAGTAAACTTAACAGTTAAAGAAGTAAGTGAATTAGCTCAAATCCTTAAAGATGAGTACGGTATCGAACCAGCAGCAGCAGCAGTTGCAGTAGCAGCGGGTCCAGCAGCATCGGCGGCAGAAGCTCCAGCTGAAAAAACTGAATCCGATGTACACTTAACTTCAGCAGGTGCTAACAAATTAGCTATCGTTAAAGAAGTTAAAACTCTTCTTAACTTAGGTTTGAAGGAAGCAAAAGACATCGTAGATGCTGCTCCTGCATTACTTAAAGGTGGCGCTTCAAAAGCTGAAGCAGAATCTATCAAAGCAGCTTTGGAAGGAGCAGGTGCTTCTGTTGAGTTGAAGTAATTTGGTAAGTTTTATATGGACTTAATTTCAGAAGTTAAGTCTGAAAATAAATGACATCTGGCTTAACTGACCTTCTGGTTGGTTAAGCCTATTGTCATTAATGACATTTTTTTTGAACAATTTGATACATTTTGTTCTTTATTTAACGAATTTCGCTAAACAAATATAAAGTATGACATCAAACGGAGTAGCAACCGCAGCCGGAAATAATAGAGTCAACTTCGGCAAAATTAAATTAGCAAACCAATATCCTGACTTACTCGAGATTCAAATAAAATCTTTTCAGGAGTTCTTCCAATTAGAAACTACCCCGGAAAATAGAGGGAACGAAGGTTTGTACCGGGTTTTTCAGGAAAATTTTCCAATATCGGATGCTAGAAACATTTTCGTACTCGAATTTTTAGATTACTTCATAGATCCACCTAGATACTCCATTGAGGAGTGTATGCAAAGAGGTCTTACTTACAGCGTTCCTTTGAAAGCGAAGTTAAGACTCTCATGTAATGATGAAGAACACGTAGATTTCCAAACTATCGTTCAAGATGTATTCTTAGGAAATATTCCTTATATGACCAACAAGGGTACATTTATGATCAATGGTGCTGAAAGAGTTGTCGTTTCTCAATTACATAGATCACCAGGTGTATTTTTTAGTCAGACTTTTCACCCTAATGGTACAAAGATATTCTCTGCAAGGGTAATACCTTTTAAAGGGGCATGGATGGAGTTTGCAACAGATATTAACTCTGTAATGTATGCTTATATCGATAGAAAGAAGAAGTTTCCAGTTACGACTCTACTTAGAGCAATTGGATTTGATTCGGATAGAGATATATTAAATCTTTTTGATCTTGCAGAAGAAATCACCACGGACAAACAGTCTCTAAAAGCAGCAGTAGGTAGAAAACTTGCAGCAAGGGTTTTGAGAAAGTGGACTGAAGATTTTGTAGATGAAGATACAGGTGAAGTTGTAACCATCGAAAGAAATGAAATTATCCTAGAAAGAGATGTAATCTTGGACGAAGATAATATTGATTTAATTTCAGATGTAGACACTGATACAATTATTCTTCAAAAGGAGAACCTTGAAGAAGATTATTCTATCATTTATAACACTTTGCAAAAAGATCCTTCTTCTTCTGAAGTTGAAGCCGTTATACAAATATATAGACAATTAAGAGGTACTGATCCACCCGATGAAGAGACCGCTCGTGGTATCATTGATAAATTGTTTTTCTCAGATAAGAGATACAATCTAGGTGAGGTAGGTAGATATAAAATAAATAGAAAACTAAAACTTGATATTAGTAGAGATACTTTGGTTCTTACAAAAGAGGATATCATTTCTATCGTAAAATATCTTGTAAGTTTAGTAAACCAGAAAGCAGAGCTCGATGATATCGATCACTTAGCTAACAGGAGAGTTAGAACAGTAGGTGAGCAATTATATGCGCAGTTTGGTGTAGGTTTGGCAAGAATGACACGTACTATTCGTGAAAGGATGAACGTAAGAGATAATGAAGTATTTACTCCTATAGATCTTATCAATGCTAGAACTTTATCATCTGTCATCAACTCATTCTTCGGAACGAGTCAATTATCTCAGTTCTTGGATCAAACTAATCCATTATCTGAAATAACACACAAACGTAGGATTTCAGCATTAGGGCCAGGTGGTTTGTCAAGAGAGCGAGCAGGTTTTGAGGTAAGGGACGTTCACTATTCTCACTACGGTAGACTTTGTACGATTGAAACTCCAGAGGGACCGAATATCGGATTGATATCTACACTTTGCGTACACGCAAAGGTAAATAAAATGGGTTTTTTAGAGACTCCTTACCGTAAAGTTACAGATGGTAAAGTAGATATGTCTGGTGATATTCTTTACTTATCTGCGGAAGCGGAAGATTACAGAAGAATAGCTCAAGCAAATGCTGTGATCAATGAATCTGGAGCTTTCACAAGTGATAGAATTAAGTCTAGAGAACACGGTGAATTCCCTGTATTGACGCCTTCAGAGCTTGAATATATGGATATCGCACCAAACCAAATCGTAGGTGTATCTGCATCTTTGATTCCATTCCTTGAAAATGATGATGCCAATAGAGCCTTGATGGGTTCTAACATGCAACGTCAAGCGCTTCCGCTAGTTAGACCCAAATCACCAATTGTTGGTACTGGTCTTGAAGCTAAAGTTGCTGAGGATTCAAATATGTTGATCAATGCTGAGGGTGAAGGAGTCGTTGAATATGTTGATGCTAACGAAATTGTCATTAGATACGATAGATCTGATGAAGAATTGTTAGTTTCTTTTGATGATAATCTTAAGAAGTACAACCTTACCAAGTTTATCAGAACTAACCAAGGATCATGTATCAACCTTAAACCAATTGTCAAAAAAGGACAAAGGGTAAGAAAAGGAAGTTTGCTTTGTGAGGGTTATGCCACTGAAAATGGAGAATTGGCTTTAGGTCAAAATCTTCAAGTTGCATTCATGCCTTGGAAAGGTTATAACTTTGAAGATGCGATTGTTCTTTCTGAAAGGGTAGTAAAAGAAGATATTTTCACATCATTACATATCGAAAGTTATGAAATTGATGTAAGGGATACGAAACTGGGTGAAGAAGAATTGACCAATGATATTCCTAACGTAAGTGAAGAAGCAACTAAAGATCTTGATGAGAATGGTATCATTCGTATCGGAGCTTGGGTGAAAGAAGGGGATATTTTGATTGGTAAAATTACACCTAAGGGAGAATCTGATCCTACTCCTGAAGAAAAGCTTTTGAGAGCTATCTTCGGTGATAAAGCTGGTGATGTAAAAGATGCATCTTTAAAAGCATCTCCATCTACTCAGGGTGTTGTTATTAGTAAGCAATTGTTCGCTAGAGCTAAGAAGGATAAATTCCAAAAAGTTCAAGAGAAAGAGTTGTTATCTAAATTAGAAGATACTCATGCGATCAATATGAATGAGCTTAAAACCATTCTAGTTGATAAGCTAATGACCCTACTTGATGGTAAAATTTCTGAAGGTGTACGAAGTATTTACAACGAAGAATTAATACCAAAAGGAGCTAAGTTTACACCTAAATCATTTAAGGAACTCGATTATTCTCAAGTAGATTATTCAGGTTGGACCAAAGATGGTGCAAATAATGAGTTGATTGCTAGATTGTTACATAATTATTCTATCAAAGTGAATGAAGAACTTGGTAGATATAAGCGTGAGAAATTTAATATTAGCATAGGTGATGAGTTACCAGCAGGTGTATTAAAACTAGCTAAAGTTTATCTTGCTAAAAAGAGAAAACTGAAAGTAGGTGATAAACTTGCGGGAAGACATGGAAATAAAGGTATTGTATCTAGAATAGTTAGGGATGAAGACATGCCTTTCTTGGAAGATGGAACGCCTGTAGATATCGTGTTAAACCCATTGGGTGTGCCATCAAGGATGAACCTTGGTCAGATATTTGAGACGGTATTGGGCTGGGCTGGAAAGAGCTTGAATGTTAAATTTGCAACACCGATCTTTGATGGTGCAAGTTTGGCAGAAATAGAGCAATATATCGAAAAAGCTGGTCTTCCTGCGTATGGTCAAACGTATTTGTACGATGGTGAAACAGGAGATAAATTCCACCAACAGGCGACTGTCGGAGTTATCTACATGTTGAAATTATCGCACATGGTGGATGATAAAATGCACGCAAGATCTATCGGACCATACTCATTGATCACACAACAACCTTTGGGTGGTAAAGCTCAGTTTGGTGGACAGAGATTTGGAGAGATGGAAGTTTGGGCACTTGAAGCATATGGTGCAGCTAATATACTACGTGAGTTATTGACTATTAAGTCGGATGATATCATCGGTAGAGCAAAAGCATATGAAGCCATCGTAAAAGGTGACAATATTCCTGATTCTAATATCCCTGAGTCATTCAATGTATTAGTACACGAACTTAGAGGTTTAGCTCTAGATATTAAATTTGATTAAAAGAATTTTTTAACGTTATATATTTTATATTATGCTTAAAAAGAAAGGTGTAAAACCAACCAAAGGATTCGAATCGATTACTATTAGTTTGAGTTCGCCAGATGAAATTCTGGAAAGATCTTTTGGTGAAGTATTAAAACCAGAAACAATTAATTATCGTTCTTACAAACCAGAAAGAGATGGTTTGTTTTGCGAAAGAATATTCGGACCTGTTAAAGATTACGAATGTTACTGTGGCAAATATAAAAGAATAAGATATAAAGGTATCGTCTGCGATAGATGTGGTGTAGAAGTGACCGAAAAGAAAGTCAGAAGAGAGAGAATGGGACACATTAAGTTGGTTGTTCCCGTTGTTCATATTTGGTTTTTCAAATCATTGCCTAACAAAATTGGTTACCTTCTTGGTTATTCTTCTAAGAAATTAGAATCAATTATCTATTATGAAAGGTATGTAGTAGTTCAGCCTGGTGTCAAAGAAAATGATATTGCAAAGCATGAATTATTGACAGAAGAAGAATACTTTGATGTATTAGATACACTTCCAAAAGATAATCAATTACTTGACGATTCAGACCCAAATAAGTTTATAGCTAGAATGGGTGCTGAAGCAGTTAAAGATTTATTGGAAAGAATCAAATTGGATGAACTTTCATTCGAATTGCGACATCAAGCTGCTAATGAGACTTCTCAACAAAGAAAATCAGAAGCGCTTAAGAGATTGAGAGTAGTGGAAGCATTCAGAGATGGAATGGCTAGTCAGGACAACAGACCTGAATGGACAATAATCCAATACTTACCTGTGACACCTCCTGAATTGAGACCACTTGTTCCTTTGGATGGTGGTAGATTTGCGAGTTCAGATTTGAATGATTTGTACAGAAGAGTCATCATTAGAAATAACCGTCTAAAGAGACTTTTAGAAATCAAAGCACCGGAAGTAATCTTGAGAAACGAAAAAAGGATGTTGCAGGAAGCTGTGGATTCATTGTTTGATAACTCAAGAAAATCTAATGCAGTAAAAGCTGAAGGTGGTAGATCATTGAAATCTTTGAGTGATGTACTTAAAGGTAAGCAAGGTCGTTTCCGTCAGAACCTTTTGGGTAAAAGGGTAGATTACTCTGGAAGATCGGTTATTGTTGTAGGTCCAACCTTGTTACTACACGAATGTGGTATTCCTAAAGGGATGGCTGCTGAACTTTTCAAACCATTTGTTATCAAAAAATTGATAGAAAGAGGTGTGGTAAAGACAGTAAAATCTGCCAAAAAACTTGTTGATAAGAAAGACCCCGTTATTTGGGAGATTCTTGAAAATATTTTGAAGGGTCACCCTGTTTTATTAAATAGAGCTCCAACACTTCACAGATTGTCTATCCAAGCTTTCCAACCAAGGTTAGTAGAAGGTAAAGCAATCCAACTTCACCCATTGGTGTGTGGTGCATTCAACGCGGATTTTGACGGTGACCAGATGGCAGTTCACGTTCCTTTAGGACATGCTGCAATATTGGAAGCCCAAATGTTGATGTTGTCTGCGCACAATATGTTGAACCCACAAGATGGTTCTCCAGTAATGTTACCTTCTCAAGACATGGTTTTGGGATTGTATTATCTTACTAAGCCACGTAAATCTGTTGGTGAAATTAAAGTAAAAGGAGAAGGTAGTACTTTTTACAGTGCGGAAGAAGTAATTATTGCGTTTAATGAGGGCAAAATTGATCTTCATGCAGTGATAAAAGTTCGTGCAAATGTAGAAGTGGAAGAAGGTAAGTTGGGAATCAGAATTACTGAAACAACTGTAGGTAGAGTGATTTTTAACCAATCTACACCACCAACCGTACCGTTTATAAATCAATTGATGACTAAAAAGTCATTGAAAAAGATCATTCAAGACATTATTACTCGAACAGATTTCTCTGCTACTGCAAAGTTTTTGGATGAGATTAAAGAACTTGGATTTTTCTGGGCTTACAAAGGTGGATTATCATTTAACCTTGGAGATCTTATTACGCCTAGTATTAAAGAGCAAACATTGTTAGATGCTCAGGAAGAAGTAGATGAAGTTTGGGAAAATTATAACATGGGTCTTATCACTCCAAATGAGAGATATAACCAAGTTATCGATAAATGGACTTTTGCGGATAATAAAATAACGGATAATCTTATGCGAGAAATCGCACAGCACAAACAAGGATTTAACTCCGTGTTTATGATGCTTGATTCAGGGGCTAGGGGATCTAAACAACAGATCAAACAGCTTTGTGGATTGAGAGGATTGATGGCAAAACCAAGAAAATCTGGTGATACAGGTGGGGCAATCATTGAAAACCCTATCCTTGCAAACTTCCTTGATGGACTTTCGGTTTTGGAATACTTTATCTCTACACACGGTGCGCGTAAAGGTCTTGCGGATACAGCCTTAAAGACAGCGGATGCGGGTTATCTTACAAGAAGATTGGTGGACGTTGCACAAGATGTAATCATTACTGAAGAAGATTGTAAGACACTAAGAGGTATCGATACTGAAGCTCTTAAGGATAATGAAAACGTTATTGAAACGCTTGGTTCAAGAATTGTAGGTAGATATTCACTATATGATGTAAAAGATTTGGTAACTGATGAAATGTTTGTAGAAGCTGGTGAATATATTTCTCCAGAAGTGGCTGCAAATATTGAAAAGTCAGGTATAGAGATGGTCACTATCAGATCAGTGCTCACTTGCGAAACTAAAGTAGGTGTGTGCGCGAGATGTTATGGTAAAAATCTTGCTACTGGTAGAAGAGTAGAAACAGGTGATGCTGTAGGTATAATTGCAGCACAGAGTATTGGTGAACCAGGAACTCAGCTTACACTTCGTACCTTCCACGTGGGTGGTATTGCATCGGTTTCTAAAACTGAATCAGAGATAACTTCTAAATTTGATGGTATCCTTGAATTTGATAATATCAAAGTGACTGAGCAAATCGAAGGTGGGGCAAAAAGTCAAGTTGTACTATCAAGATCTGGTGAAATCAGGGTCATGGACCCTGAAACCAAAAAGATTTATAACTCATACTTTATTCCTTATGGTTCTACTTTGATTGTTCAAGACAAACAGAAGATAGAAAAAGGAGACGTTATATGTAATTGGGATCCATTTAACAACTTGATCATTTCTGAATTTGGAGGAATCGCCAAGTTCGAAGATATCGAAGAAGGTGTTACTTACCGTGTGGAAAGAGATGACCAAACAGGATATGCTGAAAAAGTAATCATCGAAGCTAAGAATAAGAAAAAGATTCCAGTAATTAGAATCTTTTCTCCAGGTGGTGATGAACTGAAAACATATAACATTCCATTAGGAGCTTATATTTCTATCGAGGATAATTCAGAGATTGTACCAGGTCAGAAAATCGTTAAAATACCACGTAACTTGGGTAAAATTCAGGATATTACGGGTGGTCTTCCAAGGGTTACTGAATTATTTGAAGCGAGAAATCCTTCAAATCCAGCAGTAACGGCTGAGATCGACGGTATCGTGACTTATGGTAAAATCAAACGTGGTAATAGAGAGATTTTTGTCGATGACGAGAAGACAGGTCAAAGAAGAAAATACTTGATTGGATTGTCTAAACACTTACTCGTACAAGAGGGAGATTTCGTAAGAGCAGGTATGCAATTGTCAGATGGTGCTGTTGCTCCGTTGGATATATTGAATATCAAAGGACCTTTTGCAGTTCAATCTTACTTGGTGAATGGAGTACAAGAAGTTTATCGTTCTCAAGGTATTGCCATCAATGACAAACATATTGAAGTAATCGTGCGTCAAATGATGAGAAGGGTAGAGATCATCGATCCAGGTGATACTACTTTCCTTGAAGGAGAAGCAGTAGATAGACATGAGTTCAATGAGCAGAATGACTGGATTTATGACAAAAAAGTTGTAGTAGAACCTGGTGATTCACAAAATTTGAAAGCAGGTCAGATTGTATCTATTCGTCAATTCAGAGAAGAAAACTCTAATCTGAAGAGAAATGACAAAAAGATTGTAGAAGTAAGGGATGCAGTGCCTGCTACATCAAGTGTTATTTTGCAAGGTATTACTAGAGCATCGCTTGGTGTGGAAAGCTGGATATCAGCTGCATCATTCCAAGAGACAACAAAAGTCTTGAGTACTGCTGCGATTTCTGCGAAAAGAGATAACCTTACTGGATTGAAAGAAAATGTAATTGTTGGTAAAAATATTCCAGCAGGTACAGGTTTAAGAAGATTCAAAGATATGGTTGTCGAAGCAGTTAATGAATATGATGTAGTCTAGTTTTTTTAAGATTAGGAATATCTAAATATAAATGGCTCCTTGTTTGATTACTTGGAGCCATTTTTGTTAAATTTGGGTTTTGAATTTGTTTAATTGGTGATATTTTAAAATCTATTTTCTATGCAACTTTATACCACTTGTCAAGGCTGCGGCAAAGAGATCGTAATAAAGTCGGGTGCTGTAACTAGACCAGACCTTGAAAGGGAGCAAGGTGAGTATATTACCATTAAATGTGATCAATGTCCAAAAAGAGAACAAGTGGATGTCAATGACATTATTGCAAGACCAAATAGTACAATACTATGGTTAGGTTTGGTATTGGGTGTAGCTTCAGCTGTTTTTTTATGGTGGATTTATAGGGCCATAGGACTTATAAGTTTGGGGCTACCTATTATCATTTGGCAACAACATTCGGTTAAAGTGGACACATTTAACCGTTACAAAATTAAAACTTATAAGTAGAGTTATACTTTATTACTTTCTGAATTCATCAGCCATTTGACCATTTTGCCGAACTGCTGTCCCCACATAACTTCACTATGACGACCTCTATCTTTGATCACAACTCTATAGTTTTCACTGGGATAGTTATGTTTTTTGAGTGTCCAATATGTTTTTTCGAGTGTAGCCTGCATGCCTCTACTTTCTGATTTGCTACCCATTACATATATTTTGCCGAAGTGCTTTGGTTCAATATTGTAAATCGGTGGGTAAATCCAAAAAGCGGGCGACATTACACCTGCTTTACCAAAAATGTCACTATGACGAGTAGCTGCATAAAAAGAAATCAGCCCACCTAACGAACTACCTACTATAATTGTGTTTTCTCTGCTCGGTAAAGTGCGAAGATGCTGGTCCACTTTAGGTTTCAACTCATTAATGATGAAATCGAGGAATAGCTCACCTTCACCTTGATATCTTTTATGGTTGTGAGGCATATATTCTGATCCACGGTAATGTCCACCATTATCAATACCTACTAGGATTACTTGATCTTTCAAAGGAAGACTATCCATTACTTTCTGTAAGTTCCACGGTTTGAAGTAAGCAGTATTTTGGTCAAAAAGATTCTGACCATCCATAAGATACATGACTGGAAACTTTTTTTCTGGAAATTTATAGTATGCTTTTGGCAATAATATTCTTGTTGTACGACTTCGTCCCAATTTCGACATCAAAATGTCTTGTACGAACAATCTTGAAATATGTTTTTGAATAATCATGGTAAAGGAATAAACGTTGGGATATAACAATATTTATTCTCATAAAGTTTGTTGGTGATCAATTTTAATGTAGAAACTTAATATTTATTTGGCGTAATTGATTTTGAACTGGAAGCTATAAAGAATATTATAAAGGATAAATAATCATTTTGTGTGACCTATTCAAGAATTTTCATTTCGATCATTTGTACCTATCTAATTTTTTATAACTTTGCCAATGTAGGGTTAGTTTAATAATGGTTTTATTAACCAAAATGTGACTTGTAATAGCAAATTGACAAAATTATTTTAAATTTGATAAAATGAAAAGGAGAACGTTTATTGCACATACGGCTACTGTAGCTGCTTTGGGGTCTGTTACAAAAGCTCTAGGAACTGCAGGCTTATCTTTGATATCGTCTAAAGTCAAGTGTGGTTTTATAGGTGTAGGCGCTAGAGGCTTAGGTACTTTGTCACTCGCTTTACTCAGGAAAGATGTATTAGTCACTGCAATTTGCGATGTAGATCCAATCACTACAGAAAAAGCTGTAAAAATGGTCACTGATGCTGGTCAAGCTAAGCCTATTTTATTCACTGCAGGCGACCAGGATTATAAAAATATGCTTGATCATAAAGATGTCGATGTAGTATTCATTTCTACACCTTGGGAATGGCATACACCAATGTCCGTCGATGCGATGTTGGCCGGAAAAGCAGTAGCTTGTGAGGTCGCAGGAGCTATGAGTGTGGATGAATGCTGGCAAATGGTACGCACTTACGAAAAGACGTTGACACCATTTATGATTATGGAAAATGTCTGTTATCGTCGAGATGTGATGGCGGTACTTAACATGGTGAGAAAGGATGTATTTGGTGAGATGATACATCTTGAAGGAGGGTATCAGCATGATCTACGTGAAGTAAAATTTAATGATGGTGTCAATTATTATGGTGGTGGCGTAGAATTTGGTGATAAAGGATATAGTGAATCTAAATGGCGCACATCTCATTCTGTCCACCGTAATGGTGAGTTGTATCCTACACATGGTATCGGTCCAGTAGGAAGTATTATCAATAATAATAGAGGAAACAGATTTGAATATCTTACATCGATGGCTTCTAAAGCTAGAGGTCTTAATAAATTCGTCACTGAACATCCAAAAGGTGGTGCTAATCATCCGAATGCGAAGGTTAATTTTAGACTTGGAGATGTCGTTACCACCAATATTATGACCGCAAATGGTGAGAGCATAACATTAACACATGATACCAATTTGCCACGACCATATTCTTTAGGGTTTAGAGTGCAAGGTACCAAAGGCTTGTGGATGGATGTGAACAAATCGATTTATATAGAAGGTAAAAGTCCATCTCATAAATGGGAAGCTGCTGATGTTTATCTCAAAGAAAATGACCATCCTTTATGGAAAAAATATGAAGCTGATGCATCAGGCGCTGGACATGGGGGCATGGATTGGTTTGTGTTAAACGCATTTCTAGAAGCATACAAAAATAACGATCCGATGCCACTTGATGTCTATGATCATGCAAGTTGGGCCGTAATAACTTGTCTCTCTGAACAATCCATTGCTTTAGGTGGTGAGCCGAAGATTTTTCCTGATTTTACTGATGGGAAATGGATGAATAGAAAGCCAATTTTTGCTTTGGGTGATAAATATTAAATTAAGAGTATGTTTAAATTTTTAGTGCTTTATAATCAATATCTTATGAACCTGACTTCAAAATAATCTCATCGTTTAGTTCACTAAACTCTTTAATTCTTTTATTGTCAGAACCATAACCTTTTGATTAGCACTAAGAAATTTTTTAAACATACTCTAACGAAATAAAACCTTCATTGGATGTTAGCGTTTAGAATATAGGGTTTAAATATTTGTCAAGTTTTAATATTGTAATGGACATTATAAAATGGGATATTTCTCTTTTTGAATTTATCAATCACGATCTAAGCAATGGTTTTTTTGATATTCTCCTACCTTGGCTAAGAGAACCTTTGTTTTGGGTTCCTTTTTATATATTTTTGATTTCATTTGTTTTTTTTAACTTTGGTAAAAAAGCTTACTGGTTTGTCATTTTTGTGATTTTGACTGCTGCGTCTGCAGATCTTATTAGTAGTAGAGCTATAAAAAGAACAATAAAAAGGATCCGTCCATGTAATACTGAAATGGTACATGTAGTGGAGCGAGTGCATTGTGGTGCGGGCTATAGTTTTACATCATCACATGCAGCCAATCATTTTGCAGTGGCTACTTTTCTTATAATGACCATTGGGCAAATTTTACCAAAGATAAAAAAGTGGCTGTGGCTTTGGGCAGCAAGTATAGCTTTAGCTCAGGTGTACGTGGGTGTTCATTTCCCTTTGGATGTACTGGCAGGTGGCATACTCGGTGTGGTTTTAGGAAGGCTATGGTCAGTTCTCTTTTTAAAGTATTACGGACATGTTTTGTACAAAGAAATGTTAGTATAATGAATATTTCAGAAATAAAGGATATTTTAGCTTCTGTGACGGATCCTGAAATTCCAGTAATTACTATTTACGATCTAGGGATTCTAAGGAATGTAGAAATAGAAGAAAGTACACAAAAGGTAGTCGTTTATATTACCCCGACATATACTGGATGTCCTGCGATGGATATGATTACTGTCCAAATCAAAGCCGCTCTTCAAGATCACGGTTATAATAAAGTGGAGGTTATCTCTTTGTTAGAACCGACATGGACGACAGACTGGATCAGTGATTTGGGGCGTAAACAATTAATGGACTACGGTATCTCTCCGCCGGCAGAAAAGACTACTGATCCATCATTTCTTAAAGGTGTAGCTCCAAGTGTCCAATGTCCACAATGCAAGTCTTTTGACACAGAGATGATTAGCAGATTTGGCTCTACGGCTTGTAAGTCACTGTACAAATGTAAATCCTGTTTAGAACCATTTGATTATTTTAAATGTCATTAAATGTTGATTATTAATATATTAAATATGGTTTTAGAATTTATGTGTATTTATTGGCAATATTGCAATAAGTTAAACATATATTTAAGATTGTGTTAATGGGCTCATTAAATCTTTTTCAGCGACTTTTTTTAGATTACTAAAATAGGTTAGTGGTTAGAGATTTTGCCTAATTAAAATATTTTGCTATATTTACATTCATGTTTTGTTTTTTCAGTATTAAAAATAGAAATCCAATATGTCATTTATAAACTTACAAATAGCATCAGGAATAGCAACGATAACTTTTGATCGTGCTGAAAAATTTAATAGTTTTGTTAGACCAATGGCACTTGCATTTCAAGATATTCTGGATAGTGTTTCTAATGACGTAGGTGTGCGATGTATAGTGGTAACAGGTAATGGAAAGGCATTTTGTGCTGGACAAGATTTACAAGAAGCTACTGACCCCGAAGGACCAGCTCTATCAAAAATTGTCAGCGAACATTATAATCCAATAATAACAAGAATTAGAAATATTCCGAAGCCTGTGATTGCCGCTGTGAATGGTGTAGCTGCAGGTGCGGGTGCAAACATTGCATTAGCCTGTGATATAGTAATCGCTATCGAGTCAGCATCGTTTATACAAGCTTTCAGTAAGATTGGTTTAATTCCTGATAGTGGTGGGACTTATACATTACCAAGGCTGATAGGATTTCAAAGAGCATCCGCACTTATGATGTTAGGAGAGAAAGTGAGTGCAAAAGACGCTCAATCTATGGGGATGATATATAAATGTGTCTCTGATGAGTTGTTTTTGGCCGAAGTAAATAGAGTTGCAGTTCAATTGGCTAATATGCCTACTTATGGATTGGCATTGACAAAACAAGCACTAAATGAGAGTTATCATAATGATCTAGAAAACCAACTATCTTTGGAAGATAAATTACAAACTTTAGCAGGTAATAGTGATGATTACGTAGAAGGTACAACCGCTTTTCTTGAAAAAAGGGTTCCAATATTTAAAGGTTCCTGAGCAAAAAAAAGGAGAAACATTAAGGTTTATTTGATAATGAACGACTCATTTCTTTATACTATACGAACATATTTCGGATGTTTACAATTTTATTTTAAGATCCTTGCGTAAATATGTTTTCAGAACTAAATTAGGAAAATATGAAGATTTTTAAGAATAAACGAGATATTCTTAGTGTTTTAGAGCAAATAGATAAGTATGAAGGTGAAGAATTAGATCTATTAGCATCACTCATATTTGCAATAAGACCTACAAATAAGGAACGTAAAAATGGGGAGTTAACTAGATTTGATGAATTTGTCCAATATCTTAAAGATTCAAAATGGCTCAGGGATGGATTGAGAAATTATTTGATCCGAATTACTAACAATCAAAGGATAAGCACCACACTTACAGATGCCAATATTATTTCTGGTATTGATTTTTGGAGTGAATTATGGAATAGACTATCTTACAAAATTTTACCTGATCAACCAGAAAAAGGATCAATCGATAATTTGCTAGTAAATGTATTTTATCAAGAAACAGACAGTAAATGGGTAAGTAGCATACCAGAAAATAAGGCAGATGAACTGATAGACATACTAGCATTTAAGGGGATTTATGAATTTGATTTGGCAGACTTTGTTATTCAGGAAATACTTTTTGCTATTAAAGTACTTTCTTTACGAATAACAGGTAACGCATTTGAAGGAGAAGTATTGAGAATGGTGCCAGAATATGCCAACCATAAAAGTCCTTTTGCATCGTTACAAAGTGAAATAAGCAGATATATCAAAGGTCTAGAATCTGGAACTTCAACTAGAAGAATTGATGATGAACAATATAAGCAAATTCAAATTCTAAATAAGCAATGTCGAGATTTTATAACTAAGGCTTATGCAAATAAAGAAAAATATGGGATAAGTTTTAAGGTGCATCAGCAATTGATGTTGATGGAGAGATTATTAGATAGATTGTTTTTAATATTTGAATTGTTTACAATCGATCCAGAAGTAAGGAGCGAAACAAAAATGCTGAGATTTGTGACAGCGTTAATAGATTTTAATACTGGGAAGTCAAAAGTATTTGGGTATATCAACAAATCTAGCCAAATAATGGCCAATGAAATTACTAGGAATATCGGTGTCAAAGGAGAGCAGTATATAACAAAAACAGGCAGAGAATATTGGAAAATGCTCAATACTGCTGCAGGTGGAGGAGTCATAGTCGCTTTGGCTTGTATTATTAAAATGAATCTATCAAGTATTGAAGCTAGTCTTTTTGTAAAAGCATTCTTATATAGCATGAACTATGCATTTGCATTTATAGCAATATATTTATTTCATATGACACTTGCAACAAAACAACCTGCTATGACTGCCGCTACTTTAGCTCAAGCAATTGAAGATGACCAAAAGATGGAAAAAGATTTTGAAGCATTGTCACAATTAGTGGCTAGGATTTGGAGATCACAATTTATTGCATTTGTAGGAAATGTATTTTTAGCTTTCCCCGTGGCCGTAGGTTTGTTGTATTTATGGGGCAAAATATTTGAAACTAATCCTGCTGCACAAAAAACTACAATGATGATCTATGAATTAAATATATTTTCTTCCCCAGCTATTTTTCATGCGGCTATTGCTGGTGTGTTTTTATTTATTTCAGGAATGATAGCTGGTCATGTATCAAATAAAACAAAATACAGGCGTGTACCAGAAAGAATTAAGGAACATCCCGTATTAAAACAAATATTAAAATCGGGAACTAGAGAAAAGCTAGCAAGCTTTTATGAACACAATTGGGCTGGAATAGTTAGTAATTTTTGGTTTGGTGTGTTTATGGGTTCAGTTAGTACTATAGGTATAATACTTGGATTGGAACTCGATATTAGGCATATTACATTTGCTGCGGGCAATTTTGGCCTTGCTTTATACGGAATGAATTTTGTAATGTCAACCTATGACGTGGTCATGTCTATAGTCGGAATTGGATTGATAGGGTTTACAAATTTTATTGTTAGTTTTACTTTATCTATGATGCTTGCATTGAGATCTAGAGGCATACCATTTCGGGCATTGACAGCTATTTTAAAAACTGTATTAAGTTATTTTTTAAAAAATCCGGCATCATTTTTCTTTCCAACTTCATCAAAAGCTAAAGTTGATGAGTTGGACACAGCAACTGCTGATAAATTAGAGTGATATTGATATCGCTTTCGAATAAACTAATTTGATAATCAGCTATTTATTTAGACAATTCTTTAGCCCGTTTTTCAGCTGCAAGTAAACCTTCTTTTATAGACTCTCCCAAACCGCGCTCATTAAATACTCTTAGTGCTGCTTCTGTAGTACCACCTTTAGAAGCAACTGCACTTATTAATTCATCAAGTCCTAGCTCGGCATTATTTATCAAATGATAGGAGCCTAGCATAGTTTGTTTTACAAATTGAAGGGCCGTACCTTCATCAAAACCCATTTGTTTGCCAGTTTCCACCATGCTTTTTACAAAATAGTAGAAATATGCTGGGCCACTGCCACTGAGAGCGGTAACAGCGTCTATCATGGACTCATCTTCTATATAAATAGATCTGCCAGTCGCATTTAATAGATTCTCTACTTTGAATAGCTTGCCGATGCTGATACCTTCTGCAGATGTAAAACCCGTTATACCCATGCCTAACATGGCAGGCGTATTAGGCATAGCTCTGACGACATATTT
This sequence comes from Saprospiraceae bacterium, assembly GCA_041739205.1. Classification (GTDB taxonomy): domain Bacteria; phylum Bacteroidota; class Bacteroidia; order Chitinophagales; family Saprospiraceae; genus OLB9. Next base: position 3,919 of record JBGSOH010000581.1, on the reverse strand, counting down.
GTGATTAAGTAAAGTTTGGATTTTCTGAATGTTGATTCCTGCCATTATCGACAAAACTATCTGCTCACCATGCAACTTACCATTAAGGTCTTTGGATAGGATTTCAAAATCTTGAGGTTTCACAGCAAGAATAATTAGATCGTAATTTTTGATTTGATCACTTATGACATTTACGACAACGCCTTCTTTGAGTTTTGTAAGAGAATTACATCTCTCTTCATTCTTTTCTATAAGAAGAAGATTTTCTTTTTTTACTAAATCATATTGAACAAATGAACGAGCAAAAGCAAGCCCCATATTACCACAACCTAAAATTGCTATTTTCATATTAAAAACACATTAAGTATTCCAAATACATTTTGGAAATGCAAATATAAGGGTAGTTTGATATCTTATTATGAATATCGGCAGCAAACATCTTTACAAAATGTAATTCATTCATCTGGAAATTTTCCCTTTCATCTATTATAAGTGAGTTTTGGTAGAGTATAAACGTGTTTTGGTAAGAATGGTGCAACTTCGAATATCATTTTTGCGTCTTTGGAGTATACAATTTTATTTAACAATTTTAATTTTAAACCCTATAAATACATAAAAATGAAAAGTGTAAAAAGTTTATTAGCAGTATTTTGTTTTGCAATGATATCTAATTTTGCAATAGCAGCAGGAACTCCAAACAACAAAAAACCTGAAGGCGCTCAAATCCAAGCTTACCTAAAAGGAATTGATTTTAACAAAATGGTCAAAGCTGACACAAAAGTAAATATAAGTTTTATGATCAATGCCCAAAATGAAATTTTGGTAGTTTCTACTAATAATAAAGATCTTGACAGCGTTTTAAAGTCAGCTTTAAATTATAAGTCAATTTCAGTAAGTGAACTCGAATATAACAAAATATATACGGTTCCTGTTCTATTAAAATAATAGTTTTTCATAGTTAATTGTTTGTAGCCGAAGATTTGTAAGTCTTCGGCTTTTTTTTGTGATTGTTTTAAAGTAATATTACGTTATTACGAAATTTATTTTCTTTTTTTTGGCCAAAATGAAACAAATTATAATTTATTTCGTTTTAAACATTGATAATTGGTGAAATATTATTTTCTTTGCACCCAATTTATAATTCAAATACAAATAAAATTTTAAAATAGTTTACAATGGCAGACTACAAGATGGACAAAATAGACCTGAAGATAGTTAAAATGCTTCAGGAAAATAGCAAAATAACCAATCTTGATTTATCTAAAAAAATAGGTTTATCTCCTGCTCCTACATTGGAGAGGGTTAAAAAACTAGAGCAATCTGGTATTATCCAAAGTTATCACGCTAAGGTAGATTCTTCTGCAATAGGTCTGAATGTAAAGACTTTTGTATTGGTTTCTCTTGCATGGCAAAAACCTAATGCACTTGATAACTTTATCACTAAGGTAAAGAATGTTCCTGAGATCACAGAATGTTACATCATTACAGGTGATGCAGATTTCTTATTGAAGATTGTATGTAAAGACATTCCATCTTACGAAAAGTTACTTTTCAAAACATTGTCTCAAATAGAAGAGATAGAAAGATTAAAAACATTGATGACGTTGTCAAAAGTGAAAAAGGAAAAAGTACTTCCTTATGATTATGATAATGTAGAAGAATAATATTTCGAAAACATCATATAATCAAAAAAACCGTCATGCTGACTTGATCCGCTGACGGTTTTTTTTATCAAATAAATTAAATAGATCCACACAGAAATGCTTTGGAAATTTTATAAAAACGATCCTGATGTGTGTCATTATGTTTTTGGTACAATGCATTTGGCAACAGAAGCTGCTTATGCACACGTAGATATTGCAAAAAAATACATTCAATTATCTTCTATTTATGCCGCTGAACTTGATCTAAACGAGCAAGCAAAACATAATATGGATCAGTACTTTTTATTAGAAAATGGTACTTTTGCTGACTTTTTTAAACCCAAAAGATTCCAAAAGTATCTAAAAGTTGCAAAAAAGGCGTTTAACATCGATCTCTTGCAATACAATCTTTGTACCCCTTTTTTTATTAATTCTTTAATTGCTGAAAAAAATCTAGAAGTAGTTTTCCCTGAAGCATTAGACCACCATTTATGGAATTATGCTTTTGCAGAGGGTAAGGACATGAAAGGCGTGGAGAGTTTTGATGATCAAGTACGGATTTTGAAGTCCATACCACTCGAAGTACAGATTAAGACTTTTAAAGATAGTATGTCGAATGTGACAAGTTTAAGGAAGAAATTGGAAAACTTAAATGAAATGTATAAAAATGGAGACATGAAGCAGCTCTATTTGAGTACAAAAAAAAGTATGGGGAAGCTTAGGAAACTTATGATATATGATCGGAATACTGTGATGACTGATCGTATGATTGCATTGAGTCAAGAGAAACCATCTTTTTTTGCTATCGGAGCGGCACACTTACCTGGTCCCAAGGGTGTCTTGACATTGTTGAAAAAACAAGGATTTAAAATAGCGCCATTAAAGTAAAATATAAATTATTGCAAGAAATGAGACTTCATAAAGTCTATTTTAATAAATTGGCATAAAACCCCTTTGTAGCAATATCTGACCCGTTAATTAAGCTTATGAAATATATACCTGGGGTTTCAGGTGTAAATTTGATGTTTATTACTTTTTCTCCAATGACGGGTGGCGTTAATTTTTGAGTCCATATTTGTTTTCCTGCTGTATCAAAAATTGACAATATTATTTCATCTTGATTCGGACTCTGGTATTCTACGAGTAAATCGCTTAAAATCATATTTGCTTTCGTAATAGATAAAGCACCTCTTGGAGATATGATAGTTTCACAATTGTCTTTTAAAAACAATTGCAGAGCTTCGAAAACATTGAGTCTTCCACCTGAGACTGTTTGCCCTTCCAAACTATTTTTTTTATCTACGCTATTCATGAGTGCTTCTTTAATAGCTAAAACAGCAGTAGCTGGCGCATTTTTGATTAGGTTTTGGAAATTTTCGCAACCGGATGAATGGAGTAGAGCAGCGGCGGCAGCCACTATTGGTGTAGCAAGCGACGTCCCAGATGCTTCCTTATAACTTCCTTGGGTTGTGGGATATGTTGTTAATATTTTTTCGCCAGGTGCAGAGATGTCGACACTTAACGCGCCATATCCAGTATCCTTTGTTTTTTCATCTGTTTTATCTGTGCTATTCACAATAAGCAAGTATGGGCTGCTACACGTGGACGGAATATCGCCTAGCTCATCTACATTTTCTGGTTCATTGGTAGTAGCTCCAACATTTAATACTCCTGCAGATCCTAATTTGTTATAAAGATTACACCAAACTAAGTGGTCTTTTTCGAATCCGTTTGCGATACCACCGGAATAACTTGTTACCAATATATTTGCTCCTTTGGTGCCGTTACTTGCATTATATTTTTGTCTTTCTGAAAGAATAAATTCATAAGCTTTTAAAACATCAGGCTCAGTATTTTCAATATTTAAGGGCAAAACTTTGATGTTCCAGTTTACACTTGTAATACCCTTCCCATTATTTCCAGCAGCACCTAACATGCCTATCACATTAGTTCCGTGATTTCTGATATCTAATGTATTTGTGTTATTTTTTATATTCCAACCACTGACATCATCTATATAACCATTATTATCATTATCAATACCATCATTGGGAATTTCGTCGGCATTAACATAAATATTTGCAGTTAAATCTTCATGCATTAAATCAAATCCATCATCTATTATTGCTATAATTATGTCTTTTCCGTCGAAACTAGTGCCACCTGTAGTGAAATCCCAAGCATCAAATGCCTTAATGACATTGAGATAATATTGTTCAGATTGACGTGGGTCATTCGGCTTTTTACGTAAGTCTGTTTCATGGCTATATTGAATAGCAACAACACCACTTTGCTTT
>JBGSOH010000571.1:0-5788 GCA_041739205.1 Saprospiraceae bacterium | reverse complement strand
CAGAAATTGATGTCTTTTATGGATGTAGAGTTCTGTGATGATGCCTATTAGGTGGTAGTTATATTCGATGGTTTCGTTGTTTTTTGTGATGGAAATATACCAAAGGCCGCTGCCACTCAAATCGTAAAGCTCTTTGGATTTGGTTTTGATGCCGGTCATTATCTCTTGTGGCTGTGTGTAAGACATGATGAAGTTATCTTCTTTGGTGTAGATGTGGTTGTCATAATAATTGTCTGGTGCCATTGGACTTATTATGAATGATCCATTTGTTTGGGTATTTTCTTGGTTGTGATCACTGGTTGGTTTTGGGAATCCTACTATGGCATATTGTTGTGATTCTAGTGCTTTATGGTTTGGGAGTATTTTGTCAATGGTTAGGAATTTGTATCCTATTGCGATTAATGATTCAGCTATTGATAGGTCTAGAATGATGTAAGGTGTGTTTAGATTGATTTTATTAGTTTCTGATTCTTCTGTGGTTCCTGTGCAAATGAGATATTCATCTGGACCAAGTTTAAAGTAAAGTGGATTTCTGTCAAAGGAGTTTTCTACGATGTGCCTTGAAGTTAATAAGCAGTATATTCCGAAAATCTCAACTAAAACTCCTGTGCCTTCTGGTTGATATATTGCAGATCCTGATTTTCTGAATAATTGGATGGTGTGGAATCGGATATGATTGTTTATAAAGCTCGTGATTACCTTATCGATGTTTGGGATTTGTGGTGATTCTATATTTTTCATATTGTGTCTTTTGAAGCGATGGGCTATACCCATAGGTATGAGATATCGCCCTTTCAGGGCTATTATGTAAATAGATTTGGCATGGTGATGGTTTAAAAGGTGAGTATTTATTTTATTGAATATAGGATAAAGGTGATTTGGTTATTGGTTTTTTCTTGCAAACAAGTTTACAAGTCCATTAAAGTACAGCGTATTATTGCTATGGCGTGAAGGATATGTTGGATGTTTCGTTATGATATCTATGATTTTTAAGGCTTTTAATGTTAACTGTGTATTAAGAGAAATTATTTAATATGTATAATATGTGTTTTGGCACGTTTATTGGTTTTAACATAATGATAACAAAATTAATAAAAACAAAAAAGCGAAGCTATGTTACCAGATATACCAATCAAAACAAAATAAGCCTTAAAGCTTAAAAGGAAAACGCACCTAACTACCATAGTATTTTTGTCTGTGAAAGTAGACTCAAATAATGTTTTATTGACATCAGAATTACTTAATATTAGTAAACTGAAGATACGCTACCTGAATACTCCCAAAGTAAATCCGAATTTAAAATTCCAATGACATTGTAGTTTTCAATTACAACTTATTTAAGCTTCTGATATCAGGAGTAAATTATTATTATTTTTAACAAAAAAAATCAAATTATGTATCAAAAGAGACAAAAGTGGAAATTTCCGCTACTTTTTAGCAATTCTATTCGTTTATACACCATAATGATGTGTATGATAGTATTTCTAAATCCGAAAATCCTAATAGGGCAAGAAACTGGTAATAGGTCAATGCTAACTGGGCTGGAATGTGTACCAGCGGGGGCAATTACTATTATAGATTTTGAAGATTCAAAAGCAGGCTTGCCTTTAAAAATCGTGGTAGGAAGACAATTTAAATATGAAGGACAAAAAACCAGTTCAGGTCAATGGACTTGGGGTATAGGTACGAATGTAGGATCAACTTTAAGTAATAAGTGGCAAGCCACATTTACACCAAAAAATCCTGGAACTAAGGAATATAAAGGTAAAGGTATCATCCCAGCGACGAATCTTCCATTTAACAATAGTGATTTTGGTCTGACACGTGGAAAAGTGAAAGTATCTAATGCAATGAGTGAAACTGGTGATGCCGATGTTAAAGTATTTTTTATTAAGAATGACACTAATAAAGTACATTCTATGACAGAACCAAATTGGTTCTATTATTGGAAGAAAAGTCCAATTATCCAAAACTTACTTACTATTCCAGGATTTAAACTTTATGATATCGAAAATTGTCAATGGAATCCAAGCCCTGATACAGTTACTTTGAATTTGGCCTATTTACCAGTTCCTAAATTTGCCCCTGGAGTAGCGAATGAATACGGGAATTGTGAATTTAATGCTATTAATATGGAGTCAAGGGATCTAAAAACATCTTGTGGTGCACCAATATCCGAAACCGTAATTATAGCATATGAACCTTTAAAAACAAAAATTAATATTGGAGATGGATGTGGGTATACAAAGGAAATGAAGGATGGCACAATAATTGACGGAATCCATGTCATGTGTTCAACCGTAATTCATGAGGTTGAACATGCTATAATTGAATGTGAAGTATGGCAAAATGGGTATAGTAATTTATTAGATTCTGATGGTGATGGCTACAATGATGACTGGGAAAGAGCTAATTCGTCACCAATGTTTATGTTTACTGTACCCATAGACAAAGTAACCGCTCCTTTTGATGCCTATGGAGTAGATAAAGGTACTGGAGCCCCACAAACTTACAATTCAAAACTTCTTGGGAATAAGTTATATTCTGTGGGTACTGAGTATGAAGAATTTAGATGCAGAACAAAAGAAGTGAATTCAAAACATTTATTCCCTATGATAGACATTGATGATTGGTCTTTCGATCCATCTGGTAACTTTCAAGGCAAACAATGGAAGTAACAATTTATTTAACTGTAAATCCAAACAAATGAGATATTTAAATAATTTTATAATTATATTTTTTTTAAGTGCTGTTTTAAATAATCTTAGTAGTCAAACTTATTCTGGTGATCGCTATGTCGACACAATCAAGACATTAGTCTTTCAAGATACAAGTCAGAAAGTGAGACTAATTTCTTATTGTAAATGTGATTGGGAATATATAGATTCAAACATGATCGTACCCAATATTCAGAAATATATTCATTTTGAAATTAGGAGAATATCAGAAAATATATTAAAAGATATGACCAATTTTTCTATCAAAGACTTTAGAAGATTTTATCATGATTTTTTGGATTATTATAATACAAAGTTACAAAAGCTATCAAAACAAAATGTAGAAAAATGTTTTCCTTTTTACTATGAAGTCATATCCAAATATGAATTAATAAATCTTGTAGATAAAGTAAAAGACCTTCCGGATAAAGATATTTATAATAGTTATAAAAATATTAGGACTAATTTTATAAAATCATGGAAAAGTAAAAATTATATATTTTTATATGAACCTGAGTTTGCGGGCGCAAAAGAGATTTATGCTCCAAATAACTATGGTTTATCCGTAAGTTATGCCCCGATCATTCGAAAGCAGCTTATGGAAGAATTGAAAATGCATAAATGGAATGATAAAAGTAATCCAGATTATGAGTTACAAGATCAATATCTTCGTGATCAGAGCTATTTTCTTACAAATAACCCAACTCCTGAAATACAAGGAGATATTGCAAAAAATATTAATAATTGGGCTAGTAGTGGTCTCCCATTAATATTTCAGATGTTTCCCAAGATTGATAATGAGCTTTTGATTAAAAAACTGACTTATGAAATACTTTACAATACTGGTTTAAAAGGACTTATGTTTAAAACTTGGGGAGATGAATGGAATGTACTTGCAATGGAGAATCTTTCAAAGCAAACTACAAAACCTGATTTAGTGATTAACATACTAAAGGATGAGCTAAAAATAGCAAAAAGTGAAAAAGAAAAAATAAATGTATTGAAACATTTTTGGCAATTTCCAACAGATGAAAATGTCATATTTTTATTAAACTATGATAGGAGTCTAAAGAAAGAGCCATGTGATATTAAAAGAAAAATACAAGAAGTTCTATTGTTTTATTTTAGGACAAAACAAGTTTCTGTTGATACTCAAGAAAAAATATCTTCTTATTACCAAACCGATATAAAATAAAATAAACATGAAGTTTTCAATAAAATATTTCATACTCGTATTGAGTATGGTATACACTGTTATGGCTAATTGCCAATATGGAACAGTAAGTACTACAACATCCTGCCCAGATGAAGGAACTGGTAGTGCTACAATATCTCTTTTTATGGATTTATTTGAGTCCGACTGGCATAATCCACCATTCAGTGCCGAAGTAGAAAATCTAGATACAGGGGAAGAATGGGAAGGAGTCATAGGTACTCAACAAGGCAATTTGCTCAAAGGTACCTTCGACAATCTTACAGATGGGGATTATGAAGTTACTATAAATGTGGCTCCACGATGTTTTCTGACTTTTGAGTTTAAGATAGAAACTATTTTAGAGTTTGATGTGGTATCATTTGCTGATCAACCATCATGTTTGACTGAAATAAGAGTTATTTGGGATGTGAATAATCATTTAAGTAATCATTTAGCTTGGTATAATTTTTTATGGACTGATGGCAGTAATGATAGAAATGTAACAGTTACATCACCTGGAGCGTATGCTGTAACTATAACCCATACACCATCTGGATGTGAACACGTAGAAGAATATGAATTCCTTGACTATGACTTGAAATTTGAAGGTGTGATTTCAAATGCTTCTTGTACTCAAGGAGCATCTATAGAAGTATTCACAACTCCAGATGACCCTTCCTTCCCAATATCCTATAGTTGGTCAAACGGTAAAAGTACTTCTAAAATAAGCAATCTCAATCCAGGTACGTATTGTGTGACGGTAAGCAATGAAGGATGTAGTAAGGTGCAGTGTTTTGTAGTAGAAGCACCACCTTTCACAGTAACTGAGAGCATAAATAATACAGCATGCTCTGGACTACCACAATCCATTTCTATTCAAGGCCAAATGGTAAATGGTGGCAATGGAGCTTTTACCTATTTATGGGATGATGGAGTCACAAGTAATAGCCGGACTAATTTATCTGTCGGTCAATATTGTTATTGTGTGACAGAAACTAACACAGGCACCCACAAAAAAGGATGTATTAATGTCGCAAGTTTAATGCACGTAAATGCAACATTGAATTCGCTAGACATTTGTACAGAAGGCACAGGGCAGATAAAAACTACCGTAAATGGAGGGACATGGCCATTTAAATTTAACTGGAGCAATGGAGCGACTACCAAAGATCTTGCAGGCCTAAATACAGGCACATATACAGTGACTGTTACAGATAAAAACAATTGTACAACAACAGCTACAACTATCATAAAAATTACAAATATGACGATAGAAATAACTGATCCTATTTTTCCATTGACTTCCTGTACAGATTATAGATTGTTTCCCTGGGTTTATTTACATGGAGCTTCAAATATGTCTTACGTAAGTAATTGGTCCACAGGTCAAACAACAAATGAAATACTAGTTACTAATTCAGGTACTTATTGTGTCACCGTAACTGCTACTAATTTATGTACAAAAAGTAGATGTTTTGACGTAAAACTAGAACCTGAAATAGTAGAAACTGTGACGAAAAACACAAATTGTCCATCTCCGCCGGGCAATGGTAGCATTTCTGTTGCTGTGTCTGGTGGTACGCCGCCATATTTGTACAGTTACAACCCTGGTCCTACAAATGTTCCAAACCTGACACAAGTAAACAATCTTAGTCCGGGATCATATAATATTATAGTGACAGATGCTAATGGATGTAGTTCTTCAAAAAGAGCCACCATCAACGATGTTTTAAATTTAGATTTTACCGTAAGACCTTCAGAAATATGTATTGGAAACAATACTGGTTCGGTAGTTGTTGCTGAGAATTCAATAAATAGTTCTGAAGTTAAAATATACAAAATAGGAACAGATGGAAATGATCAAATAGTGCTTACC
>JBGSOH010000567.1:0-7642 GCA_041739205.1 Saprospiraceae bacterium | reverse complement strand
AAAAGAGACGTAACTATAGATCTTATCAAAAACGCTTCAGAAATATATAAAATAAATCCTATATATATATTCACTGGTTCAGGTGATATGTTTATAAGGGATGATATAGAACAAAGTTCATCGTCTCCGAATGTAGTCAGGAGCCTTGAGAAGATTGTTTATGTACCCACAGCTGCTCATGCAGGATACATAGATCAGTATAATGACCCAGTTTTTATGGAAGATTTGGTAAGTTTTTCACTTCCAGATTATAAGTTCCAACATGGTACATATAGATGTTTTGATATAGTAGGTGATAGTATGGAACCGTCACTTTTTGCAGGAGATAAGGTAGTTTGTTCATTAGTAGATTCCAATAATTTTTATAGTTCCGTACGTAATAACTTGGTATATGTCATTGTTATGGAAGGTGGACTTGTAGTGAAAAGAGTCATAAACAAAATTAAAGATGATCAAACATTACTCTTATGTTCTGACAATAATTATTACCAACCATATGGAGTACATATCGGAGAAATAAAAGAGATTTGGCATGTAGAAGTGAAGATTTCACCATATCTGCCATCACCTAACAATATCAGAAATACCTTCCATGAAGAAATGGATAATATGAAGAAAACAATTAATGTGCAGTCGACAGCTATACAAGCATTAAATCAAACAGTCGAGAAACTGTTAAAGCAAAATCGTTCTATATGATGGTTATAGAATAATACTACATCAAAAATAAAATTTAATCCCCCAAATAAAAAACCCTGAAAGTAGTGAACTACAATCAGGGTTTTTGTTTTATGAATAATACTATCCTATTATATTAGTTCGTAGGTATAGTTCAATACTTTAAGGATTCTTTGTCCTGTTTTTGGATTTAGATTTTTCAAATAAATATCTACATCAATGACTTCTGATACTTCTTTTTTACCGCTGTCAAAAGTTACATGAATGGTCGCTTTCTGACCAACTTTTATGGGTGTTTTGGGGTAGTCAATTGTAGTACAGTCACATCCAGATGCAATATCTATTTCGATGGTTTCTGTGCCTGTATTTGTGAATACAAAGTCAAATTTTTTAATTTCCCCTTTTTTAACCTTGCCTAGATTGATACTTTCTTTAGCAAAAGTCATGTTGACACCAGTTTTTTTAACTTCAGCTATTTTGTTTTTCTGAGCTGTTGACTTACTTTGTGCAGAAGCACTAAATGATGCAAATGCTACCAAAGCAACGATCATAAACTTTAAAATTTTCATGGTATATTTGTTTTGTAATGAATCAATAAAGCACAAAGGTCCATATATTTTATTACAAATTATCTTACGAATATGTTAAAAGTAGCTTTAATAACCTATATTTTTTCTTTTATGGTGGTAGTATAGGTAGATTTATGCAGTTTTGATTGCTCTTGTTATCTCTCTCTTGCCAGGTGGTCCAGGTATAGACACGATCTTAAAACCACAAGATTTTAAATTTCTTTTAAATGCACCTTGAGCACAATAGCTCACTAAAACGCCTTCATCATTTAATATTTGGTACATTTTATTTAAAATTGGTAACTCCCATAAATGTGGTTGATTTGATGGCGCAAATGCATCGTAAAATACAACATCAAAGCATTTGTCTAGTTTCAGATCTTCCAGAAGACTTAAATATTTCTTAAATTGAAATAGATGCGAGATAACATGATTCTGATTCCAATCAAGGTTATGAAATGATTCAAAAACTTGTTTTTGGCCTAATATGTTAGTATAATTTAAATTATTGACAACAGTGGCATCTATTGGGTAAGCTTCCACAGTTTCATAGTCAATCCTAACATTCTTTTCATTGCTCCACAAAAAACTCAATAGTGCATTTAATCCTGTACCAAAACCCATTTCGAAAATGCTAATGTTTATTTTGCCTTTTCGAAAATGGTAATTTAAGCCCGAATCTATAAATACTATAGTACTTTCAGTAATCGCCCCATGCCTTGAGTGATACGTGACATCTTCGAAAATCTTAGAGACTACTGTATGGGAGCCATCACCAGATAACTGTATAAATGACCGATCAGGCATGGAAGGCAAGCGTCTCCTTGAGTTCAACTACCGTTATATCAAAATGTGATGCATCGTAAATACACTCACCATTTCTTATCAACAAAATTTGAGGGGATTCATGAGCCACATCAAATCTCTCTGCTATTTCATTAGAAAGAGATCTGTAGGATTTTAAATCTAGATAGTAGGGTATTACATTTTCAACATCATTCCAATCTTCTTCTAGTCTTCTTTTAGCCATAAGACTTATAGAACAAGTGGTACTATGCTTAAAAATAACTACATCTTTTGTAAATGATTCTTCAATGGCTTGTAAAAGCTTTGGATTATCATCCAACAAAACCCAATTTATCATCACAATATTATTTGATGATAGGAGATATTACTTTTACCGCTGTTTTAAGTTCGTATGGACATCCATAACCTCTATTGCAAGAGCTAAAACCTATCACTAACATCAAAAGCGCCGCGGCTGCTATTATTTTTCTTGAATTTTTAATGTTCATTGGATTCTTAAATTTTCATTTAAACGTAATAAAGTGCAAAAATATTATTTATAAATCAATATGTAGCATTAATTTTATTAATTTGTCATTTCTTTTACTATAATTTAACATTTTCTTTTGCTTTGAGCAATGAAGGAGTACCTTTGAGCCATTAAATAGGATTATATTGATGAAGTTAAGAGTACATTTTATAGCGATAGGAGGAGCGGCGATGCATAATATAGCTTTGGATTTGCATGCGCAGGGACACTTGGTAACTGGATCGGATGATGAAATTTACGAGCCTTTTTTGTCTAGATTGACTAAAGTTGGTATTGCACCAGAGAAATTTGGTTGGGATGAAACCAATATTACGCTAGATATTGATATTGTTGTATTAGGTATGCATGCCAGAGAAGATAATCCTGAATTAATAAAAGCGCGGGAACTAGGATTGACTATTATGTCCTATCCAGCATTTGTATATGAACGTTCTAAGGATAAACAACGCATTGTGATAGCAGGTAGTCATGGCAAGACAACGACTACGGCAATGATTTTACATGTATTGAAAAAGCTAGGTGTAAGCTTCGATTACCTTGTTGGGGCACAATTGGAAGGGTTTGATAGAATGGTCAAGCTAACAGATGCACCGCTCATCATTATTGAAGGAGATGAATATTTAAGTAGTCCTTTGGATAGATCGCCTAAAATACATCATTACAAGCCACATATTTCTGTGACGACAGGTATAGCATGGGACCATATCAACGTTTTTCCGACATTTGAAGTTTATAAAGACCAATTTTCTATTTATTTTGATATGATAGAAAGTGGTGGTACATTAATTTATTACACAGATGATTTAGTTCTAAACGAGATTGTTTCTAAAGCAAAAGATGACATCATCAAACTACCATATTCAGGACTTGTGAAAAATGATGAAATGTCAGTTGTATTTGAAAACGAGATTTATCCAGTTTCTATCATTGGCAATCATAATTTACAAAATCTTGATGCAGCTAGATTAGTATGCCTGACGTTGGGGATCAATACAAGGAGATTTTTTAAGGCAATAGCAGATTTTTCTGGTGCCAATAAAAGGCTTCAAAAATTAGATGATTCAAAAGATAGATTAGTTTTTTTAGATTTTGCACATGCACCAAGTAAAGTGAAAGCTACCACAACTTCTTTAAAAGAATGGTATGGAAATGAAAAACTGCTTGCGGTTCTTGAGTTACATACTTTTTCGAGTCTAAATAGGGCTTTTTTACCGCAATACATAAACTCATTAGCAGCTGCAGATCAAGCCATTGTTTTTTATAACAAACATACCTTGGAGATGAAACAAATGCCTGATTTGGATGTCAGTTATATTCAAGAATGCTTTGGTTATTCAGGATTGATTGTTTTGACAGACAAGCAAGATTTATTCAATCTATTAAAAGGAGACAATTACAATAAATATAATATCTTATTGATGACATCAGGTAATTTTGACAAAATGCCCCTAGATTTTTAATCTTTTTAATTTCTAATAGTTTTTGTAAGGAACTGATTTTAAGAAGATTTAAGTATGAGTTTCACCAAATAGAACCAATATAAAACAAGTCCCTAAGGAATTATTAGTTAACATGAAGTTTCAAAGATGTAGCATCATTTGAAAATTAAATTATTCGTTTTATATAGCTTTCACAAGACAAACATAGGTAGGGAAGTGGTCGCTGTAACCACCTTGGTATTTATCAAACGAGAATGTACGGAATGGATATCCTTTGTATTGTCCTGAAGTTTGCACTAGAAAGGCTTTGTTGAAAATATTTGCCTTTAAATAGAAGTAACCTTCATTCTTTTTATTAGCCACACCTTTGGATATTACGATCTGATCGAATAGACTCCAAGAGTCTCTGTAAGCATTTGAACCTTGCCCTCTTCTGAAAAAATCTTCAAAAGGGTTGAACATACCTGTTTTCTTTACATCTTTTATGTTTCCGACTGCTCTTAAATGTGATTTTAGACTTTCATCAGTTGGGTCGTCATTTAAATCTCCCATCACAAAAACCTTCGCATTTTCATTCAAACTTAATAAAGAATCAACAACATTTCTGCATAGTTTCGCCCCACTATTTCGATGAGAAGCAGTAATCTCTCCACCTCCTCTAGAAGGCCAGTGATTAACCATAACATGGACAGTATCTTGATCCAATAGACCTTTCACATAAAGCACATCTCTTGTATACCTTCTTTTTCCATCATCGAAAATCATAAGAGGTATTGGTCTACTATACAATGGTGTGAAATGGGATGGATTATATAACATACCAACATCGACACCACGACCGTCAGGAGAGTCATAATGAATGATTTTATAGTTTCTTTCTTTGATTGTACCTTCATTTACTAAGTCTTCCAGTACTTTTCTATTTTCGATTTCTGAAACTCCCAATAAACTGAGCCCAGATTTTGCTTCTGAAATACCTATTTGAGATATCACATATGCCATATTTGCAAGTTTTTCTTTATATTTATCTTCAGTCCAAGACCTTGCACCACTAGGTAGAAATTCCTCATCATTGATCAAAGTATCATCCACTGTGTCAAAAAGGTTCTCTAGATTATAAAAACCTAAAGTGACAATTTTCATTTTTTTATCTTCTTTTTGAGCATTTAGAACATTAAGAAAAGTTAAAAATGAAATTAAAAAGATTATTATTCTGATCATTAAAGTGGATTTAGAACTGCAAAGATAGTTGGTTTTGGTTCGTTTTTATGGAATCCCATAAAATTAATTTTAACTTAACTAAAGTCCAAATTTTAAATATTTGTTAAGCCAATATTTGATTTTTATAAACTAGACTTTATGAATTGTTATAGTTTTACTTATTGGTTTGTAATAATCTTTAAATGCCCTAAGTGATGCATACAATGCCACGCGTATAAGGCAGATGCTTCTCGTAAGGTAAAGAATTTATCTAAATCTGGGTGATAATATCCTTTTTGCCAGTCATCTTGAGTAAGATTAGTCATAATTATACTCCATTTTTGATGTACACCATCAAGTACATAGATGGCTGATGAGATAGGAAGTGAATAGTCTGATAAATTAGCGAAAAGATCTTCTTTGTACGTTTTTATGATTGGTCGATTTTCTGTCAACGACCATTTAAATCTTGTCAAAGCTTGCATATGGCTATCTGCAAGATGGTGAATGACTTGTTTTCCTGTCCATCCATCAGGTCTATATGATTTCTCAAGATTTATTTCTGACATATTTTTCAATTGATCTGCCAAAAATAATGGGAATTTATTGATTGTCTCAATCCATAAATTATATTGGTTTTCATTATCTATATAATTAAACTTCCCGATTGGATATTTAAGGTGTTCCATATTTCTATTATATTTTGTAAATGATACTAACAACAAAAAAAAGAACCGAATAAAATTTTCATCATCATTCGGTTCTTTAAAATATTTATGTACTTAATTTATCAATTATGCTTTTACATTTTTGATTTTCTTTTTTCCTTTCATTGTCGAAGCATATTGAAGCGCATTGTCAAGATTGACAGTTCCACCTGTAACACTAAGTTTAGAAAAACTTGTTTTATCAGTTTTACTTCCCGGTATTTTTGCATCATTTGTCAAAGGAGTTACTGATTTTAGAATTGCTTCCTTAACTTGTTCTGCTGTTAAAGCTGGAAACACTGATCTGATAGTAGCAGCAACACCGGCTACCACTGGCGATGCCATACTAGTACCTTGAAGACCTGCATATTCGTTATTAGGCATTGTGCTGTAAATCTTCATTCCAGGTGCGAAAAGATCAACTTGTTTAGCGCCATAATTTGAAAAAGGTGCAGCAAGATCTTCTCCATCTTTATAATTTAATGCACCTACTTCTATCCAGTTTTTTGCTTTTTTTTGTTTTTTGCATAAAAAGCCAGATTTTTTTTCATATATTGCATTAGGAAAATTTTCTGTGACATCATTATTTTGTGATGAGTTTCCTGCAGCGTGGACTAAAAGAACGTCTTTTTTTGCGGCATATTCTACAGCTTCATCTACCAAAGTTTTGTGTGTACCAAAACCTTTACCGAAGCTCATATTAATTACAGACGCACCATTGTCGACAGCATATCTAATGGCATTTGCCACGTCTTTGTCTCTTTCATCTCCATCTGGAACTGCTCTTACAGACATTAACTTTACATTAGGTGCCACGCCATCCATACCTATTTCATTATTTCTTACGGCTCCTATAATACCTCCTACGTGTGTACCATGCAATGGGTCTGGTCCTTCGACATCATTATTGCCATAATATTTCTCCGTAGGATCGTTGTAATTGTCCATTACGATGGTCTTTCTTGGGTCGAATTCTGTATTAAATGCGAAATCAAGTTTAGTTTGTGATGCTTTCTTATCTTGTTCGATTTCTCCTTTGATTGTTTCTTTGATACCTTCGATTGTTGTAACATCTGAAGCAGATAAATACTGCATAGCTATGTTTTTTGCCATGGTAAGTGATTGATTATCTGATGTTTCTAGATTTTCTAGCGTTGCAATATCAAAAGTTTTTCCTGACATCGCTTTCACCAAATCAGTGAGACTAGCCATTACTTTCCCTTCAACTAATGTAAGTTGCGAAAGGTTCGATTTTGCTTTAGCTACTTCTTTTTCAACATTTTCTTTTGCTCTAATGTAAGTGTCGTACTCTTTCTTCTGAGTTTTATTTAGTTTGGCAGGATCTGCATTCTCATATTTATACTTTAGGGCGCCATATACTCGTGTCGCTTCGTACGTGTCTGGTCCTACATTTTTTCCATTAGGTCCACCTATGAAATTCCAGCCATACACATCATCAATGTATCCGTTGTTATCATCATCTTTTCCGTTATTAGGCACCTCACCTGGATTCACCCAAATATTGTCTTTAAGGTCTTCATGATCGATATCTATTCCTGAATCAATGACAGCTACTATAACTGTTTTAGTTTCTTTCCCTTTTAAGAATTCACTATATGCTTTATTCATCGAGATACCATTAAACCCTTCTCCTGGATTGCCATAGTACCAATCATTCGGTACATCTGTTTGTCCAGTTAATAGTGTAAATGA
>JBGSOH010000515.1:0-10385 GCA_041739205.1 Saprospiraceae bacterium | reverse complement strand
AAAGTAAGGGTTTTGTTAGCTCAAGCATTATTTGGAAATCCAGATGTATTGATACTTGATGAACCTACCAATGATTTGGATCTACATACGGTAAGTTGGTTAGAAGATTTTTTACTTGATTTTAAGAATACCGTTTTGGTTGTTTCTCACGATAGGCACTTCTTGGATACTGTTTGTACAAACATTGCAGATATCGATTTTAGTAAAATAAATCTTTATACCGGCAACTATACATTCTGGTATGAATCAAGTCAATTGGCATTGAGACAAAAACAAAATGCTAATAAAAAAGCAGAAGAAAAAGTTAAAGAACTTCAGGCATTTATTGATAGATTTAGTGCGAATGCTTCTAAGTCAAAACAAGCTACATCTCGTAAAAAAATGCTCGAAAAAATTAATATTGAAGATATCAAACCATCTTCTAGAAAATATCCTGGCATTATCTATAAACAAGCTCGTGAAGCAGGAAAAGAAATTTTGTCCATCAAAGAACTTAATTATAGTGTGAATGGGGAGCAACTGATCAAAAACTTGAGTTTTAATGTAGATAAAGACGATAAAATTACCTTTATCTCCAAAAACAGTCTCGCAACAACTGCTTTTTTCCAGATTTTGGCTGGTGAAATCAAACCTGACTCTGGACTGATAGAATGGGGACAAACAATCACTGCATCTTATCTTCCAAATGAAAATGAGTCATTTTTTGCATCAGAACCAATGAATCTTATCGACTGGCTGAGACAATATTCTAAAGAAAAAGACGAAGCTTATATTCGAGGTTTTCTTGGAAAAATGTTATTCTCAGGTGAAGAAACCTTCAAAATGTCAAATGTACTTTCAGGAGGTGAAAAAGTAAGATGCATGATATCTCGTATGATGCTCACCGAAGCAAATGTACTCATGCTCGACGAACCAACCAATCACCTAGATTTGGAGACGATCACCACACTGAATAATGCACTTATAAATTTTGCTGGTAATGTATTATTCACTTCTCGTGACCATACCTTCATACAAACAATAGCCAATAGAGTTATCGAATTAGGACCTAAAGGATTCTTAGATAAATTGAAAACTTTTGATGAGTATATTGACGATAAAGAAATAGAAAATCAAAGAAAATTAATCTATTAATAGAATACATTCTTTGAATATCCATACATTTATGGGAACGACATAATGTAATCGTGGTATTGTTCTTTTGTAAGAATTTGCTGCATTTGTTTTTGTCTTTCTCTACTTAGAGCGTTCAGTTTGGTGAATTTTTCTTTTTTAGATAATTTACTTTTTTGTACTTTTTCAGTATCTGTTTCGTATTTAAAAAAAACATTATATATACTTGCTTCTTGCTTATCAGTCAAGTTAAGACTTGTCTTCATTTTTTTTGCTTTCGACTTTGCTAACGCGGCTGGAGAGTTGAAAACTTCCTTCTTTTCTTTTGCTTTTACGTGTGTTGGAACTGCATTTTGAGTTGCTTCTTTTAATTGACTAAATGCTGCCGTATTTAGAATACTGAAAGCAAATAAAAATATGAATTTCGTCATGATCTTTTATTTTATAAAAATAAACAACTCATTCTTTATAATAATGGTTCAAAATATGCTGTTAACCTTAAGCTAAAATTAATCTATTACCATCTCTGATATTATTTAAAAAATCCGATTTAAAAAACCTTTTGTCCCAATTTATCTTTAAAATTCACCAAACATATTATATTTGCTGTCATATATAAATTTAAAGATATTGAGCAAAATAGTAATTATTGGTCCAGCATTTCCACTTCGCGGAGGCTTAGCTTCTTTCGACGAGAGACTAGCGAGACAATTTACCAAAGATGGACATGAAACCTTGATCTATACCTTTTCACTTCAATATCCAAATTTTCTATTTCCTGGCACGACACAGTATTCCGATAGCGAACCACCTAAAGATATAAATATAAAAGTCTGTATCAATTCTATCAATCCACTCAATTGGTTAAAAGTAGGATTCCAACTAGAAAAAGAAAACGCTGATATTATAATTGTAAGGTATTGGCTTCCATTTATGGCTCCTTGTTTAGGAACTGTTTGTAGAATAGCAGGAAGGAATAAAAAAACAGCAATTGTTGCATTAATTGACAACATCTTGCCACACGAAAAAAGATTTGGTGATCGATTTTTGTCCAAATATTTCACTGATAGTGTAGATAAGTTTATAACAATGAGTCAGCACGTAAAGAATGACTTATCATCATTTACTAACAAACCTACTATGCTTGTAAATCATCCTCTGATAGACAATTTCGGGACTAAGATAGACAAAAACGAAGCTAGAACATTACTAAATTTGCCATCAGATCGTTTTATCTTTTTATTTTTTGGCTTTATCAGAAAATATAAAGGACTTGATTTGTTAATTGATGCCTTAGATTTTATACCAAAAGACAAAAATATTACCTTAGTTATTGCGGGAGAATTTTATGCACATGAATCTGAAATCATAAACCAAATCGCATCATCTACATCGAAAGACTTTATAATATCGCGAACACACTACATAAGCGATGATGAAGTGGCACACTATTTTAGTGCAAGCGATTGTGTCATCCAGCCATATAGAAGTGCTACCCAAAGTGGTGTGACGCCTTTGGCCTATCATTTTGAAGTACCAATGATTGTTACCAATGTAGGTGCATTACCAGATTTAGTGCCGGATCCTTTGGGGATTGTATGCGAACCAGAACCTAAAAGTATTGCCGCAGCAATGGCTGGTATTATGGACCTCGATATGTGCAAATTTGATCAAGAAATCAAAATAGAAAAAAAGAAACTTAGCTGGCAACAATTTACTGAAGCGTTTATTACCATTTGAAGAGTCAAAATAATAGATTACTTTTGCACAAAATCTTAACCATTGAATGCCATAAGTTCCATCATCCAAGAATCCATTGATGTAAAACAATCATTTCTAGCAGATACTTCTAATATCGTGCTTATTGAAAATATTTGTATCTCAATTACAAATGCATTTAAGAATGGTCGCAAAATCTTACTTTGTGGCAACGGAGGCAGTGCCGCTGATGCACAGCATATTGCAGCAGAATTTTCAGGAAGATTTAAAATAAATAGACCTGCTTTACCAGCCGAAGCACTACATGTGAATACTTCATATCTTACAGCTGTTGGCAATGATTATGGGTTTGATGTTATTTACTCTCGAATGATAGATGGTATAGGTCATGAAGGTGATATCCTGATTGCATTAAGCACAAGTGGAAATTCAACTAATATTATAAATGCAGTAAAAGCTGCAAAATCTAAAAACATGGTCACCATCGGAATGACTGGAATATCCGGAGGCGATATGAATAACTATTGCGATTTTATGGTAAAAATCCCATCATCAAATACACCTAGAATCCAAGAGTCGCACATACTAGTTGGACATATTATTTGTCAGTTAGTTGAAAACAATCTCTTTGGTAATGATAAGTTATAATTTTTAATCAAAGTTATTTTTCGAAATTTTGTTATTATTTTAGCCACAATAAATCATGGAATATATTAGCATCTTTGATGTTTTTAAAATAGGAGTTGGTCCATCATCTTCACATACATTAGGGCCTTGGAAAGCAGCAAGTCAGTTTATAAATCGCTGTTTATCAGACAATAAAATAAAATCTGATTCAAAAATTTCAGTATCTCTGTATGGGTCACTTTCATTAACTGGAAAGGGACACGCTACGGATCTTGCGATCATTATGGGTCTTTGCAATTATGATCCTGTGACAGTGGACACTACTGCTATTTTGGATATTATAGAAAAAATAACCACCACTTCTGCTCTACCCGTTTTGAATGATTTGCATCTAAATTTTGACGTAAAAGAAAGCATCATTTTCGAAAAAGAGTTTCTCCATTACCACGCAAATGGTATGATGTTTAGATTGACTCAACCAAATGGAGATGTATATTCAGAAGTTTATTATTCTGTCGGTGGTGGATTTATCATTAGAGAAGGAGAAGATTTAACATCAGTGGGAGAACAAAAAGAGCACCCTTTTCCTATATCAAATTCGATTGAATTACTTGCCTATTGCAAAAAAGGAGAAAAGTCCATTTCTGACATTGTACTTGATAATGAGTTGATAGACAGGACTATGGATGAAATTAAAACAGATATTTTAAAAATTTGGGATGTCATGCTCGAAAGTATGTACATTGGTTGTCATACTGAAGGTCTTCTACCAGGAACGCTAAAAGTGAAAAGAAGATCTGCTGAAGTCACGAAAAAATTATTGAATAATAAAGATTATATTAATAAAGAAGGTTGGTTAGCTTCGTTAAGAAATCAAAATGCAAGTTTTCAAGATATTTTAAAATGGGTGGGTAGTTTTGCTATTGGCGTAAATGAAGTCAATGCATCTTTTGGAAGAGTGGTAACAGCTCCTACAAACGGAAGTGCTGGAGTAATTCCCGGAGTACTTCTGTACTACCTGTGTTTTGTGAACAAAAATGCTGGTGAAAATGAAATTATCCGCTTCCTGTGTACAGCTGGCGAAATAGGCAGTATATTTAAAAAAGGATCAACTATTTCAGCAGCAATGGGCGGCTGTCAAGCGGAAATTGGTGTTTCTTCTGCAATGGCTGCGGCAGGACTAACAGAATTAATAGGTGGCACTCCTGAACAATGTACAATTGCGGCAGAAGTAGCAATGGAACACCATTTAGGCATGACTTGTGACCCGATTGGTGGTTTGGTACAAGTTCCTTGCATTGAGCGAAATTCTATGGGTGCGATCAAAGCTATAAATGCTGCTTCTATTGCAATCGATAGAAATCCTATCGATGTAAAGGTACCGTTAGATAACGTCATTCAAACCATGTGGGAAACTGCTGTGGATATGAATAGAAAATATAAAGAAACATCAGAAGGTGGATTAGCAACGGCAGTAAACATTATTGATTGTTAAAAAAATGAAGTCATTTACTTTAGTACTACACATATATTTTGTATAATATCTAAAAAATAATAATATTTAATTATTGGTATTATCAGAGAGTTTTATATCTTTGACCTTACCAATTAAAGGGTTTTATAGCATTAGTTTTTAAACAAACTAAATAGTTAAATGTGACAGTGTACAAATTGATTTTGGGTGCAGTAAAATCAATGTTTTTAATGTCACTTTTCCTGATTTCTTTCCAATTAAAAAGTCAGGTAAATGGTGTCAAATATCAATTGAAATACAATATTGATTCCTGCTGGTATGATGCATTTCTGATCGTTGATTCAGGAAATGCTATTGATCCACAAAATAGAATACAAGAATATACGCAATATACTATTGTTGTGCCTGCTGGCACGATCATTTGGGTTGCAAAAAGCTATTTACCTTTATTAGATAATGAATTCTATAATGGTACTGAACCAGTGAACTGGAACGTCAATAGTGTTATAAATGCACCTGAAATAATGCCAGAATCTGATTTCTACATTTTCTCACCTTCTATGGATGACATCTCACGCTATAATGATCTAAACACTGGAGATACTATCAAATTGTTTAGTTTATATCTTGATAACATTACCGATTGTGGTCAAAACATTAGAATCTTTAGAAATGGTATTGATCCAGGGCCACTCGAACCAGGTATGGGATTTTTAGATTGTAGTAATGATTTTAATCTTACCAATAGTCCAAATATTTATTTATCCACCGAAAACCAAATTAATCCACATCTTCCTACATTCATCGATATACCTAATGTAAGCTGTCATTCAGGTATAGAAATAGACATTGCAATTCAAACAAGTAATTGCCAATTGCCTTTATTATATGAATGGTCTGGTCCAAATGCTTTCCAATCAAATACTGAAGATATAGCTATTTCACCAGCCATTAGCTCACAATCTGGCGATTATAAAATCATCGCAACTGATGGACTTGGATGTAGAGATTCATTGATCATCTACGCAGAAAACAAACCATCTGCTGGAGAAGATTTACTTATTTGTCCAGGTACTTCAGTAAACTTATCTGGTTCAAATCCGATATCTGGCATATGGTCACAAGTAATTGACAATAACATAGGTGCTACTATATCTAACCAAAATGCTGGCAATGCTGAAGTAAATCTTGATTCAGGTTCAGTCGGAGTTTATGGATTTGTTTATACAACTGGTTCTTGTTCTGACACTTTGTTTATTACTGTTAATGCCATTGCTGTTATTGGTGGTGATGCCATAGATACAATATGTCTTGGCGAATCTCTCCACTTAACACCATCTACAGGTGGAATATGGGCGACATCTGATACATTGGTAGCTAATATCAATAATGAAGGAATAATTCAATCTGAAGGAATTGGTCCTGTGCTTTTCACTTATACTGACCTTGCCACTGGTTGTAGTGTAATGTCTTCTGTGTTAAATATTTTGCCTATTCCACAGATAACTTTAGATGGCACACCTGAGGTCTGCGTTGGGTCATCTACGATATTTCGTACTTCAACAATTGGTTATTGGTCAGGATGGGATCCATTTTTAATAAGCGTTAACGACACAGGACTAATAGCTGGATTGAATCCAGGAACTACTGAAATCATACTTACAGATAGCATTACAGGTTGTATTTCTGATGCTTATCATATGATCATTCATGATATGCCTGAAGCTAGTATCTCAGGACCAAATCTCATTTGCATAGATGCAACTACCCAGCTTTCGCCAAGTAATGGTGGATCTTGGGTCAGCAATAACCCATCTATTGCTATGGTAAATAATGATGGGTTGGTCCAAGGAATTAATAGTGGTACATGCACATTTATTTGGACCCAAACCACTACTGGTTGTTATGCAGAAACGTTAGAACCGATCTCAGTAAACACAAGCCCAACAGTCACCTTGAATAACCAAGAAATATGCATAGGTGAAATAGTAAATTTAATGCCGAATTTGGATGGCACTTGGATTAGCAACGCTCCCACAATTGCAAATGTTGGTTTTAGTACAGGTATAGTTTCTGGGTTGAGCCCTGGAGAAGCAACTTTTACTTTCACAAATAACATAGATGGTTGTTCTGCCACGACAGATACATTGACCATTTTACCACAACCAGAACTAGCTTTAGACATGCCAAACATTTGTGTAGGATCTTTTACGATGTTACAGCCTGCTTTTGGTGGCTCTTGGTCAAGCCTTGATGGTGATATTGCATTCATTTTCGGCAATTTTGTAGTAGGTACTGGTGCTGGATTTGTTCAGCTTCTTTACACAGATGACCTAACTGGATGTGAAAACACTTTAACGCTTTCTGTGACTGACCGCTCAACAGTAAATATCATCGGAGATATGGATATCTGTGAAGGTAGCACTACAGAATTAACGCCTTCAAATGGTGGAATTTGGTCTAGTAGTAATACAGCAGTTGCCACTATCACTGACGATGGAGTTGTCACTGGAATCTCAGAAGGACAAGCAACTTTTACATTCACAGAGACTGCTACAGGATGTAATTCTCTGCCGTCAGATGCAATAACAATTCACCCAAGACCTGAATCAATCATGATGGCATCAGATAGTATTTGTATTGGTGAAACTTCCTTATTATCTTCATCTACAATTGGTACTTGGACTTCATCCAATCCAGAAATAGCATCAATTGAACCAATGTCTGGACTTGCAACAGCATTGTCAGCAGGAGAAACTTCATTTATTATTACGTCTTTGGCTGGTTGCCCATCTCTACCATCGTCACCTTTGACCGTATTCCATAGCACAACTATAGACTTACCTGTTATCCAAGAAACATGCGTAGGGGAAAATTTAAATTTCGCTTCATCACCATCGGGGATATGGTCTTCTTTACACCCAAATATAGCTGAAATAACGCCAAATGGACAAGTAACGACCAAAACCATTGGTTGGACCGTTTTCTCATTTACCGACACAACAAATAGATGCTTCTATACGACAATCTCAGATACGCTAATTGTGACCAATTGTTTTAAACCAGACATCAACTTTACAAATATTGAAATGTTAACTTTGGGCAATCTCAGTACAAATGATATTAATTCAGTTGCTGTAAACTATGGACCTACATACAATGTGATATCTACACCTACAAACAGTAATTATTCATTAAACATCAATTCGAATGGCAACTATGATTTCGTAGGAGATAGCATCGGAACATACATTTTCAATGTAAGTATTTGTGTACCCCCAAACATAGTAGATTGTCCTACATCTATCCTTCAAATTACAGTAATTGATCCTTCAAAATCAACAAAAACTGTAGTAACGAATATAGATTATGTAACAACCTTTTTAAACTCTCAAATAAATATTCCTACACTACAAAACGATGTTTGCATTTCAGTAGGTAGTTGTTCTTTAGATCATTCTAGTATTAATGTCTTAATAGCACCTAGTCATGGTTCAACGACTATAAATGTGTCAACAGGGGAGATAATTTACACACCTGATTCAGGTTATCTAGGGTTAGATACCATTTTATATCAAGTTTGCTGTGATTCTGAACCAGGAAATTGTGACTTTTCTTATCAAATAATCAATATCGTTGCCAATAAATCAACTAATACAACCGTAACAAACGATGATTTATATGTTGGAAACTATGGAGAAATTTTAATTGGAAATGTGTTATTAAATGATATTGATGCAGAAGGTGATATCCAAATAGTAAATACTCAAAATGTGACTAATACAAGTGGAGTTTTTATCTTAGACGAGTTAGGAAATTTTACTTTTAGTCCAAGTAAAAACTTCAAAGGTCCAATAAACTTCGAATATCAAATTTGTGATGATAATACCACAGTGGCGTGCTCCAAAGCGACACTTTATATATTAGTTCTTCCCAATTTAGAATTAAAACTAAGGGTATATTTAGAAGGTTCTTTGTTAGAAAATGGAAATGAAACAGCCGAAGGTCAGCCTTTAATGAGAGACAATCTTAGAAATAGTCCATTCACCGGAGAAAGATACATTCCAAATGACGATCCCTATCAATTTGCAAATACTTTTTTTGACATTAGGAACAAGTATCATCATGTCGGATGTGGAGGATACACAAGGTTTCAGACGATTACAATGCCAGATTCCGTATTTGGGGTCAATGGCCAAAATGCTATCGTTGATTGGGTATTCGTAGAGTTGCGTTCTGAATTGGACAATAAAATTGTGGTAGCCACCAGGTCAGGATTATTACAAAGAGATGGAGATATTGTAGAAATCGATGGCACAAGTCCATTGCAATTCCCTGATGTCGCATTAGATCAATACTATGTATGTATTAGACATCGTAACCATCTTGGAATCATGTCTTTGAATGCCTTACCAGTATTTGAATTACAATCGATAGTTGATTTTACAGCTACATCATTTCCTACTTTTGATTTCGGCACGACTAAAAACAATGGCTATGACTACTCAGGATTGGCTCAAACTAGTTATGTTTTTAATGGTTATAACGCTATGTGGGCTGGTGACTTTGACGCCAATAGTAAAATAAAAGCATCTAATCCTAATGATGATGTAAATAATTTGTTCTTTGAAATCTTTGTATTTCCAGAAAACATATTGGGTAATTCCAATTTTGATAAAGCTTATGGGTACTTTCAAGGTGATTATGATATGAACAGTAAGTCAAAATATGACAATCCAAATGATGATAGAAATTTCGTGCTTGCACAATTACTTTTTTATCCACAGAACATTCAATTTTTACCAAATTTTGATTTTTTTATCGCTCAACTACCTTAATTTTATCCCAAATTCCACACAAACGAATCATGAATTGAAAATTTCCAAGTAAATAGCACCAGAAAATATAAAAAAACTAAGCAAATATTAACGACGATACAATAATTTCATATATATTTGTATTATAATTATGTGTATTATGAAGATTTACATATATTTTTAATTTTATGACGAAGCTCATATTTAACTAAAAGTACGGCAAATTTCTATAGCTTTAAAATCATTTTTAGTACACTTATGTTATAATAAAAGATTTAGTTTTGAAGATATAATTTATTAAATACTTTATATGCTATATTCTAACCTATTATTTGCCCCTTAAGAGAACTTTAGTAATTATCTTAAATACGCATGCACCTTAAATTTTAAATAATACAATTTATGAAACATTTTATAGTTACAATCTTTTGTTTGATACCAATAATTTTTTCTGCTCAATCTCCCAAAATTAACGGTGTGCTAGTGGAATATGAAGGCAAAAGATTTGAATCTATCATATCAAGCTATAACCAAAGTAGAGCTAACAAAGCAACATGGGAATTCATTGGTCCCAATACAAATACATATTTTATTAATGGAGAAGATGTAACATCATTGTACGATCACCTATCAAA
>JBGSOH010000513.1:0-14691 GCA_041739205.1 Saprospiraceae bacterium | reverse complement strand
AGTCAATGATTTACTAGGGTTTCTTTTTTAAAAGTACAACAATTCAAAAAAAACAAAAAAGGACTATTTGTTATTTTTTGTTTGATATTTATTTATGAACTTAAATAATTGAATGGGGGATTGCTTTCAAAGTGGATAAATTTAATCCATTTTTATCCACTTATACATGTAAATCTTGCGATCCGTCTGAACCCGAAAGAAATATAAACCTTTATCAAGAGATGATGTTTCAATTTCAAATCCATCTGTCAGTTTACTCACTTTTGCTCCATCGATAACTTGCCCTTCCATATTCAATATACTAACCGAAGTTTGATGCTCAGGAGAATGCGGAATAAAAACGGAATTTCTTCCCGGGTTTGGCCTTGGTAAAAGTTTTGAAATATTATGATCAATCATATTTTGATCAATATTTGATGTTTGAGCATCACAAACAAGATTTAATCCTGACAATACTCCATCAGTAGCAAGATTTAATCCTTTAATATCAGCCCCAATGTCTAGACCGTCTGATCCTACACCACTAAACGAACTTCCTTGCAATAACTGGTAATCACCACTTATGCCAAAGTTAAAATCATGAAATCCAATATTTTCAATAGGGCCAGGAAAATAATTGCCTCCAGGATAATTAGATGCCGTACCTCCATTGGATGCTTGACCATCTGTGAGCACATTATGATGAAATTGAGCTCCTGGGAAATAGAAATTTAAAGCTGTATTACCTGTTCCCTTGCCACTGCCATGTAAGCCGTAGTCACCATTTGAAGTTATATTATTAAGATAAATAAAATTTTCATTTGGATAATTAGGTCCGTCTGCATTTACAAAAGTTCCTCCTAGTGGATTAATAAATGTATTATGATCAACTGTCAAATGATGAGCACCATTCAAAACCTGTAATGTACGGCCACTGCCGCCCCAAATATCACCATTTAAATCTTCTATCAAATTGTTTTTTATTAGAATTCGATTGGTATGAGTGATAGAATAGTTACCATCCCTGCCTGAAATATTAAATCCACTGCCAATGTGACGTATTATATTTTGCTCAAAAGTAACATTCTGTACCGTAATCCAAGGGCAACTACCTGCTTCAGTACGTGGCGTAAAAAGGATAGCAAATCCAGTTTGAGCATCAGACCAATTATTTTCAAAGATATTGCCTTGTATCCACACTCTGTCTGCATTTTTTAATTCAAATAAGTTTTTTATTGACCAATGTGTCCCTGGGTATGATGGGTCGCCCACACGCCATGACAATGGTTTATAAAAGTGATTTTGGCGCACTTCGATATCAGAACAAAGCAAATCTGTTATGTTTGGTTTTGCTCCGCCAAACATGACATTTTCGCCTGCACCTTCGAGATAGTTGTTGACGACTTTAAAAGTTTTTCCATTCCATCCACAAATGGCTTGGCTATCAAAACCCACCTCTTTAAAATCGGAAAGCCACGAATTTACTACAGCTATACGGCGGCCGTTCATGGCGATTCCTCTGCGACTACCCATTGTTTTATGTCCGTGAAGATAAACTCTATCAAAGGTGATATCATGCGGAAGATCGTCTATGTTTTTCTCTCCATTGCCAATTTCTACTACATTCCACGAAAAATCTGTTGCTCCTATTTCTATTCCTAAAAAATAATAATGGTGTGCTAGTGGTTTTGTTTTAATGGCACTCAAGCCTGGTTTTGCCAGAATTTTTGCCAAAACAGGTGCAGTCTCAGGATTAATACGTTCATTTGCATCAGGTAGAAGATTATCGTCAATTGCAGTCCGAATTACAATCCAGCCATCGCCATTCTTCTCAGGTAAATCATACGGACCAATATATTCGCCCCCTTGTTCTAGAAGAATAGTTGTACCGGGGGTAGCTGATTGGATAGCCTGTTGTAGTTGTGTATTTAAAAACATGCACCCTGAACTACAAACAGTTATCGTTTTGTCTGTTTGTGGGACACAAGTTTCTATCCATTCCTGTGGCATTTCAGGTAATACTTGCCCATGCAAAAACCCAAAAGGAATCCCTATGTAAACAATAATTTGATATAGACGCAAAGTAGATATTATGGATATCTTCATGATTTCACATTTTGTATTAAATATCCACAAAGCTAAAAACTTATTTGAAAAAAATTAGTACTTATATTCTCACAAAACCACCTGCTTAAACTTAGGCACCAAACTCTTCATAATAAACCAAGCCAACAAATATGCCACAGCACAAAAAGCAAACATAATTGTATAACCTGTCTCGATGTGACCAAGTGCTTTGTAATGATCAAATAATCCCCCAGCTACCTTCGTGATGAGTACACCACCGATGCCTCCAGCCATTCCACCCATACCTACTACAGAACCAATGGCTGACTTTGGAAATAGGTCTGAGACTGTGGTAAAAATATTCGCACTCCATGCTTGATGTGCTGACGCACCGACTCCAATTAATAATACTGGAATCCAAAAAGTAAAATGTCCTAATGGTTGCGCAGCCAATACAACCAATGGTATCAAAGCAATCACAAACATCGCTTTCATCCTTGCAGCATACACTTCATGACCTTTATTGATGAAGTATGTGGGAAACCATCCTCCACCAATACTGCCAAACATAGTCAAAGAATATAACACGGCTAATGGCAACATAATCTCTGTGCCGAGCATGTTGTATTGGTCTTTGAGAAATGCAGGTAACCAAAAAAGAAAAAACCACCATACACCATCTGTCAGAAATTTGCCTGTGATAAATGACCAAGTCTGATTGTACCCTAATAGTTTCACCCAAGGAATATTTTTGTAAGGTTCATCCGATTTTGACTCCACTAGTTCATCTCCTGCTTGGATATAAGCTAATTCTTCTACGGACATTCGGGTTTGTTCTTCAGGTTTTTCGTAAAAGACCAACCAAAATATCAGCCATATAAAACCTACGGCACCTACGATCAAAAAGGCAGCCTCCCATCCATAATGACTCTCAATCCATGGAACAGATAATGGCGCTAAAATGGCTCCAACATTGGCGCCAGAATTGAATATGCCCGTGGCAAATGATCTTTCTTTTTTAGGGAAATACTCAGCTGTTGCCTTGATGGCTCCCGGAAAATTCCCTGCTTCACCTACTGCAAGCACCATTCGAGAAAATATAAAACCCAATACAGAAGCAGGAACAGTAATGATGCCTACCCAACCCAAAACCTTGAGCAATCCATCACCAATAGGTACTGCCCACGCATGTATCATAGCTCCTAGTGACCACAGTATGATGGCCCAAATGAAACCTTTTTTTGTCCCTAGTTTGTCCATAATTCTACCGGCAAACAACATGGAAATAGCATAAGTAAACTGAAAAGCAGCAGCGATATCAGCGTATTGACTATTGCTCCAGCCAAATTCGGCTTCAAGCGATGGCTTCAATAATGAAAGTACCTGCCTATCCAGATAATTTATAGTGGTCGCAAAAAACAACAACGAACAAATTGTCCAGCGATACTTGCCTATTGACTTGATCATTTTTTTAATTTTTGATGGTTTTGATTAATTCCAATACTTTTTTAGTCTCTGAAGCTATCGTGTCATAATCTTTGTCTTCCATGAGTTTTTTGGAGATCAATTTGCTCCCCATTCCTACTGCACTAACACCAGCATCAAACCATGATTTTATATTTTCATAAGTCGTGTCTACTCCTCCAGTTGGCATAAAAATCAATTTAGGAAAAATCTCTTTTATGGTCGCCATAAATTCAGGTCCTAACATATTTCCTGGAAATAGTTTGATAAATCCAATGCCAGCATTTTCTGCCGCTATGATTTCTGTCGGCGTCATACAACCGGGAGCGTAAAAGATATCGTTTTCGACACAATAAGCAGCTACTTCTGGTACAAAACCTGGACTGACGATAAAATCTGCGCCTGCTTCACGATACATTTTAGCTTGTGTTAGATTTTTTATGGTACCAATACCAAGCATCATTTCAGGCATTTTTTCATTACGTAAAGCTACCATTGCTTTAAAATTACTAAAAGCTGCATCGCCCCGATTAGTGTATTCCACGGCATTGACACCAGCACTATGTACAGCACGCAATACTTCAAGGCTGACATAAGCTTCTTTGTGAAAATATAAGGGCAAAATACCTTGTGCCAAGATGATATTTTGTGCTCTTTCGATATGGATACTTTTTGATTTCATATTATTTTATTTGTTTAATCAAATCACACTCTAGCGTGACTTCGCTACGCTTGTTTGCTAATTTGGTGGATTGTTTGAAATTGCTAAAACATTAAATAAACGTTGGATACCTTAAAGCCATCCGACGAAATATCTAGAAATATTAACGTTGTACTCGACCGCTTCCGTCGCCTTTTACTAGGTCTTTGACTTCACCTAAAGTGGCATGGTTTAGATCACCAGGAATAGTGTGTTTTAATGCACTAGCAGCTACACCAAATTCAGCAGCATCAGCCATACTCATTCCTGTCACAAGACCATAAATCAGTCCACTTGCAAATGAATCTCCACTTCCTACCCTATCTATAATCCGCACATTATACTCTTTAGTATGGTAAAAATCATTCCCATCATACACCAATGCGCTCCACCCATTATCACTTGCACTGTGGCTTTCACGGAGCGAAGAAGCAATAAATTTAAACCCAAATTTTTCCTTCATTTGATGGAAAACATCTTTAAATCCATCGAGATTGAGTTCGCCTTTGGTGACGTCCGTATCTTTGGCTTTGAAGCCTAATGTGGTGTCCGCATCTTCTTCATTTCCGATACATACATCTACATATTGGCACAAGCGAGACATTACCTCGCGTGCTTTTTCTTTTGACCACAACTTCTTGCGATAATTAAGGTCGATACTTGTAGTGATGCCTTTGGCTTTGGCTGCTTTTAAGGCTGCTTCTGTGAGTGCGGCTGCCTTATCGCTCAATGCAGGCGTGATCCCTGTCGTATGAAACCAATCTGCTCCTTCAAATATCTGATCAAAGTCAAACTCTGATGCATCCACATCAGCTATCGAAGCACCTGCACGGTCATAAACTACTTGTGACGCTCTCATAGATGCACCTGTCTCCAGAAAATAGATACCCAATCTATCTCCACCTCTAGCTACAAACTGTATATCTACACCATATCTTCTAAGATGATTGATGGCTGACTGACCGATAGGATTATTGGGTACTTTGCTAACGAATGTACCTTGTAAACCATAATTGCATAAAGCTGCTGCAACATTGGCTTCTCCACCACCATACGTGATATCAAAGCTATCAGCCTGGACAAAACGTTTATAATCTGGCGTAGAAAGCCTTAACATGATCTCTCCTAGTGTGACTACTTTTTTTGACATAAGAATATTAGTTGACATAAGAATATTAGTTATGAGATTTGAGATTTGTGATATAAGTTATGAGATATAAGTTATTTGTCTTTGTAGCTCGAAGTTCGTAGATAGTCCAAGCTACTAGCTTATTTCTACAAACTATCAGCCTATCAAACATCTAAAAACAGTTTTACATTATTGTAGCAAATATCCTGAATGATTTTACCTGTCCAGTCGATATCATTTGGCAATTCACCTTTTTCAATTTCGCTACCAAAAATATTGCACAATATACGACGAAAATATTCATGACGTGGGAAGGATAGAAAACTTCTAGAATCGGTCAACATGCCAATAAAACAACTCAATAAACCCATATTGGACAATGCATTGATTTGTTTTTCCATGCCATCTTTTTGGTCCAAAAACCACCAAGACGAACCAAACTGAATTTTGCCTCTGATACTGCCATCATTAAAATTTCCAATCATTGTGGCCATCACTTCATTATCCGCAGGATTAAGATTGTAAATAACAGTTTTGGTCAATTTATTTTCCTCATCCAACTTACCCAAATATGCTGATAATACTTTGGCTTGTGACCAATCACCGATAGAATCCCAACCCGTATCTGATCCCAAAGTTAGCATGGCTCGTTTGTTATTATTGCGTAAAGCACCAAGATGAAACTGTTGCACCCAACCAAATTTGTGGTACATTTTGCCCAAATCCAAAAGGATAGATGACATATATTTTGATACTTCAGTTGGTGTTAATGTCTCTCTAGCTAGTGCTCTTGAAAATATATTTTCCACTTCTTCTGGTGAATATTCGTCTGCACAAATATATTCCAAGCCATGGTCGGACACTTTACAGCCTTTGGATTGAAAAAATTCAGCTCGTTTGTACAAAGCATCTACCAAAGTTGCATAACTATTGATATTTGTATCTGTCAGAGACGACAACTTTGATAAAAAAGTACTAAACTGTTTGTGTTGAATAAATATAAATTTGTCTGGTCTGAAAGCTGGCAACATCGTTCCAAATGATGGCTGAGATGCACCATTATCAGCATGAAATTCTAGGCTATCTAAAGGGTCATCCGTTGTACATAACAATTCCACATTCATCTTGCGAAGGAGCCCATTCACTTGATATTCTGATGATTGCAACTTTTCATTGCACGCTTCATAAATATATTTTGACGATGTAGGTGACAATAACTGGTTTATGCCAAAATATCTTTTTAGTTCCAAATGTGTCCAATGATACAAAGGATTCCGTAAAGTATAAGGTACTGTTTCTGCCCATTTTTCAAATTTTTGTTCATCCGATTTATCACCTGTGCAGTATGATTCGTCGCTACCATTTGTACGCATAGCTCGCCACTTATAATGATCGCCATACAACCATGCTTGTGTAATATTTTCGAATCGTGTATCTTCTACAATTTGTTGTGGTGACAAGTGATTATGATAATCTATGATAGGCATATCTTTGGCAAAATCGTGGTAAAGACGTTCTGCAGTATTGCTATGTAAAAGAAAATTATCGTCTAGAAACTGTTTGATCATTACTTAATTTTAAAACTATTTTACAATGAAACACCTCTCTTCCAAGGAATAAAATCATGTTGCCTATTGATGACAGCTTTGGGTTTTTGAATGCCACTTGCCACATCTATGATATACGATAATAGTCTTTGTGCTGCTTGATATATGGTTTCTTCACCACGTATGATGGGTCCTGCATCAAAATCTATAATATCTGACATTTTCATGGCTACTTCACTATTGCTAGAAATCTTGATGACAGGTACGATGGGATTTCCTGTAGGTGTGCCAAGTCCTGTGGTAAATAAAATAATGTTAGCACCCGATCCTGCCAAAGCTGTGGTGGATTCGACATCATTTCCGGGCGTACATAAAAGATTAAGTCCTTTTTGGGTGACTTTTTCAGGGTAATCTAAGATATCTTTTATCATGGAAGTACCTCCTTTTTTGGCTGCACCTGCTGATTTCATGGCATCTGTGATGAGCCCATCTTTTATATTGCCAGGTGAAGGATTCATATCAAATCCCGAACCTGCATCAACAGCTGATTTTTCGTAGGTCTGCATGAGATGGAGAAATTTATTTGCCAATGCATCACTTTCACATCTGTTGCAAAGTTCTTGTTCCACACCACAAAGCTCAGGAAATTCTGATAGTATAACCGAGCCACCTAGGGCTACGACCATATCAGATAAATATCCAACTAAAGGATTGGCTGAAATACCCGAAAAACCATCAGAACCACCACATTCTAGACCAATGACCAAGTACTCCAAAGATGCTTTAGACCTTTTGATTTTATTGGCCTTTGACATACCAGACAATGTTGATTTAATAGCTTCTTGGATCAGTTTCTCTTCTGTCCCAAGCGTTTGCTGGTCAAAATAATGGATAGGTTTATTAAAATTTGGATCTCGTTTTTTGATCTCTCTTTCTAAGATTTCGTATTGAGCATTTTGACAGCCTAGACTCAAAACTGTCACGCCAGCTACGTTGGGATGTGTCACGTATCCTGCTAGCAAACCACATAATGTTTCTGCATCTTGTCTTGTACCGCCACATCCCATCTGATGGGTGATAAACTGTACACCATCTACATTTGGAAATGGATTTTGCTCTTCCGATAATGGTGCAAATATTTCTTCTATGGCCGTACTTTGTTGGTCTCCATTATCACGTAAAAGCTTTAACGTGCGTCGAGCAAAAGACCGATATTTCTGATTTGAATTCTGCCCCAAAGCTTCCATAATAGCATCTTTGACCATCTCAATATTTCTGTTTTCACAAAAAACGAGTGGGAAAACCAACCAATAATTTGCAGTACCAACAGTACCATTACTTCGATGTACACCTTCAAAACACACATCATTCCACATGCTTACATCAGGTGGTGACCAAGAAATGGAACCTGTTTTTTGAGTGACTTTATTTGTCTGGTGAATGATGTTTTCTGTGGTTAAGACAGAACCCTTAGGTAAATCATATTTCGCCTTTCCAACATTAACACCATACATAAAAATAGTATCTCCTTTAGCTAGGTCTTTGATTGTAAATTTATGTTTTGACTTAACGTCCGAAGCTAGAAATATTTTATTTCCATCCAAATCAATCTCTGAACCATGAGCAATATTGCGTAGTGCCACCAAGACATTATCATCAGGGTGTATCCGAATAAAAGATGTATGATCATGTATGATATTCATATCAAGCATTGGTCTTTTGGGACATTAGAGTTATGTAAAGCAAGTAGCAATGTGTTCAACAAATGTAAAACTTTATCGTAAAATCCAGTTATTTTGGTCAGATTTTCTCCCCAAATTTCTTCATCACTTAATATCTTGAAGACTGTTTCTTCTCGAGAAAAATTAAGCGACCATTGAAAATATTGTGCTGCGTGTGGATCTTTGACTTCAAATTTTTGCGTTCCAATCGTTACAAAATACTGATTTTCAGACATAGTGTCAGGTATAGACAATATTAAATAGGTAGCAAAACCACCACATATTTTTTCAGGTAAAGAGTGATACTTTCTATAGAACTCAAGCAAAAGTGGTACTGCTCGAATTTTTAATTTTGTGGAATAATTTAAGGTAATACTTAGCCATTGATGGTCTAAAAATGGATTGGAAAATCTGTTTTTGACACTTTGCGCAAATTCTAACTTTAGATCTTCCGAAATATCCATGGGAATACTTATCGAAATTTCACCCATCAATTCGTCTATCCACTGACTAAAACTTTGGTCATTCATCGCGTCTTTGACAAAAACAAATCCGTCCAAAATGGCTTTACCACAACTCAAAATATGACTACCATTGAGCAACCTAAGTTTGAGCTCTTTGTACATCTTTATATCGGGTATGATTTTAACGCCACTAACTGTTTGAGCAAAAGAAAGTTTTTCTTTGACTCGTTCATCACCTTCTATTGCCCATAGGCCGAATGGTTCTGACAAAAGCAAAAGTTCGTCTTTGTAACCCAATTTTTCATGCCAACTTGTAAGTTCAGAAGCTTGTGGCGTACCTGGTACGATCCTATCTACCAATGAATTGCAGAAAATATTATGTAGATCCAGCCAAGAAATAAACTCAGATTCTAACTTATTGTAGGATGCCAATTTCAAAAGAAAACCTTTTAAAAGATCACCGTTGTTGTCCAGTAACTCAGTAGGAATAATGGTCAATCCTTTATAGATATCGCCCATAAAAAAACGAAATCTTTGTAACAAATAAACAAGAAGTTTGCCAGGGAAAGAAGTTGGTATTACATCAAAGATTGATTCTTCTTGATATACCAATCCCTGCTCAGTTGTATTAGAAAATACAATATCAATATCAGGATTAGTAGCACATTCTGAGATTTCCTCCCACTGCGTTTGAGATTGTAGGATACGACTTATGGAAGCATTAATGATATTTTTTTGAATAATTTGACCATTTTCGATGCCTGCTATGGCTTGGGTATAAAGGTAATCTTGTTGCTCAAAAATGGTATTATCCCCATGTGTCGTAGATTTTACCACTACTATTCTACCATTAAAAACGCCTGCTTTATTAGCTTTATCTACGTAATAATCAGGCAAACCACGTAACAATACGCCCGTTCCAAATTGTATGACCCTCTCTGGCAAAGTAAAATGTTTTACTTCCGGAAGTAATATGTTTTCACCAAAATTAAACTGGGAGACAACATTTTTATTTAGAATGGGTAATGCCATAATTTGCTATTTTCTATACTTATTTCTCAATTACCTTCACTGCTTGTCTTGCCAATAACTTCCAAGATTTATTGGATTTTACCCAAGTGTACATGATTCTTAGATTGACTTGTCCAGGTGTTCCTTTATCATTGGTTGTTGCCGAAAGTTTATGTCTGACGATGGCCGTTTTGTCTTCGATTAAGATTTCTTGTTCGGTGATATCTATAGTTACAAAATCAGAATTGCCAGAAGTAAGGTTTTTAATCAATGAAGATTTATCTTCTACAAATCCACTAGAATGTCCGTAAGTCAGTCGATCGTGCAAGATTTGGTCTAATTTCATTGGATCAGGATTTATCAACAAATCTCTCAAAATCTCCATACTATTTTCAACTTGTACCATAGATTTATTCTGAGATGATGCAAATACTGGAAGGCTGATCATGATGATAAAAAATATGTTTTGTTTAAAATTTATTATATTCATTTTATTCTGTTTCTAAAGGTGAAGAAATCTTCCATTTATCACCGAATACCCATTCAAAATTGACATCTTCAGAGTTCAAGTTTACATTGGTTTTATACCAGTCAAATGGACTTCCATCTTTGGTACAATTTACATAAAATATCCTGTCTCCATACTTCAAAATATTGGATGACGGTGAACGATAAATGGCTTTATCCGCCATGGCATCCGAAAAAGTACAATCAATGAGATACTGTTGTGAATCTTTATGAAATCTTCCCAAAACAAATCCTTTTACTCCTTGGAAATGGCAGTTTTTCAGCACTGATTTTGCGTTTTCATCTGCTGATCCGTCATGCCAAATACATGCACTTTTGTTGTGACAAATAAACGTACAATCTTCTGCCAGACTATACCCTCGTGGACAATAACTATCTACATGTCCTTCTATCTTACAGTCTTTAAAATAAAACAAACCTTTGTCTACATCCCAAGGACTGACGGTATCTCCTCCACCTGAAATGAATGTACAATTATAAAATTGCAACCTTGTAGAGCCAGGCATTGACCTGAATGCAAACTGGTGACAATCAGGTTTTACGGTTCTTAATACTGACGAATCGCTATCTGTTAACTTTCCTGGATCAAACCGGTTTGGACAAGGAATCTCTATACTTTTATCTGTCAAAAGTCCGTAATCATTGATCACAGTAAGATTGCGAAATGTTAAGTCACTTCCTTTAACATTGATCGTGGCGGCACCATAGTCATCCATGTGTTGACATCGCCAAATATCTCTTGCTATCGTGCTGATAATAATAACTTCATCTCTATTTTCACCTTCAATAGTCAAAAAACAGATGGTACTATCAATCGTGACTTTCTCTCGGTATTCTCCGGCTTTTATCTTTATTTTTCGAATATTTTTATTGATAAATGCACTATCGATGGCTGACTGAATATTTGTGAAATGTCCAGATTGATCTTTTGCTACGACCAATTGAGAAGATGGCGTATTCACCAAAAGTAAACTAAGAAACATCCAAATATTCAATAAGTGCATCATGCTATTATTTTATTTCAATAACCAGTTTACCAAATCAGTTGCAGCTTGGAAGTTATGGTAGGTATTAGGCAATTTTCTACCATTAACGTATTCATTGTACAACCAAGGATCACCGATTACAAAGACCTTTCCCTTACCAAAAGTGGAAGTTGCAATGATGACATCTTTACCCATTTTCACTTGTGAAATAGCTGGTTTTTTGGTTTTTAGAGTGACCAATTCTTTTACATAAATCTGCTGCGCATTTGCAAATAAAGTATGTCCTTTAGGTATGAAAATCGTGCCTTGCTCGAACTGATCATTCTTGACAAAATTAATATTTTTATTGGTAAATTCGATGCCAAATGCTTTTGCCAATAAATTTGAATGGACAATATCACAATTGGTCGTATCATTGGTCATGAGCAGAAGACTCCCTCCATCATTTACCCATGATTTTATTATTTCTACATCTTGGACGTTGAGATAATTTGGATTGGGATTGTCTTTGGCATGATCAGGATCAACGATAATATAGATATCGGCTTCCTTTAGATTTTGTGCAGTAGGAGCGGTATCTAAGCTTTTAAGTTTGGCCCCATGATCTGTAAAAACAGTTCCTAACCATGAAAATCCTGAGTCAAATTTATCTTCCCAAGTGTAATGATATCTTTTACCATCTTTGTATTCGTTATTAAAATACCGATCTAAAAGTACTTTTTGTCCCTTGCCAAGCTTTGTTTTTTCTACTAAATCGTACTCAATCGCTGCTTGAATAAAAGGCCCGATAGCTTTCAGGTCATCATTGCGTTTTGGTTCGTTAACATAGTATTCATAAGAGCCATCCCTATATGGATTACCGCCTAGCCCTGCACCAGACACGGCGGTATTTAGATGATATATACCATCCTTATCCTTGATTACAAATTCTTTGATGATACCATTATATCCTTTGATGGCACTTGACAAATATTTATCAGAAAGGAAGCCAAGTCTGATACCTTTAAACATGGCAGCGACAAACATTGACGAACCAGAACTCTCTAGATAATTATCTTTTTGATGGGCTTTATCGGTCACTTGCCACCAGGTTCCAGATGCTTCGTCTTGATATTTAATAAGTGAAGCAGTCAGATTATCCAAGATATTTTCTAAGACCTTTCTTTGTTTATGATCTTTTGGAAATATCTCTAACACATCTACTAATCCCAGTATATACCAACCCATAGATCGACTCCAAAACTCTGGTGAATGACCCGTTTTAGGATCTGACCATCTTTGTACTCTGCTTTCGTCAAAAGCGTGATACATCAGTCCTGTTTTTTTATCTACGGCTCCATTGGCCATCCAAATGAATTGATTTGCGACATCATCCCATTCAGAATCATCACCTGTCATTACCATATATTCACTACGAAAAGGCTGCCCCATATAAAGTCCATCGAGCCACATTTGATAGGGGTATTTCAGCTTATGCCAATAGCCACCTTCTTTCGTGCGTGGCTGCCAGTCGAGTTGATATTTTAAAGTTTTGGCAGCATTGAGGTATTTTTTGTCTTTATATACGTGGTAAAGTGCGATCAACTGACGTCCTGGTGGAATGTTATCGATATTGAATTCATCCAAATGATAGGTCCGAATATTCCCATCTTTATCCAAAAAATGATCTACAATTCTTTTGGTATATAACAAATAATCTCTGTTGCCCGTAGAGCGCCATAAACGATCAAAACCAGTAAGTACGACACCAATTTCATAATTCCAATTGGCTGGTCGTTTGTTGGCTTTTTCTATATCTTTTTCTTTACCATCCGACAGATTGTCTTGCATAAGATGATTGATATATTTTTTGACTACCAGAGAATCTTTATATTGTTTCATGATGGTATTGGCCATATTTTCAGCCATACTAATCTGCGCATGATTGTATTGGCAGCTACCAACGATAAAAACAAGTATGAAAATGAATTTATTCATCATATTTTTCTTTTTACCTTATTTATAAATTATTTCACTTAACTTAGCATCACCACTGATGTTGAATGCTGTTTTGGAAGTATCATCATCCGTATTTTTGAAATGAATATTTTTTACTTCAGGACCATTGATCAAAACGCTATTGTTTGAAGATTTTGGATGATAAAAAGCATCAAAAGTGATGTTTTTGGAGTTATTAATGGTGATCAGTTCACCTGATTGATGATAGACGCTCACATTTTGAAGCGTTACGACATCACTATCGTTAATCTTTACTCCTTCTATAGCGCTAATGCTCGAATTAGACAACTTCACATTTTTGATATTCATCTCTGGCAATCCATTCATGACCAATGCAGCCGATGCACCTTTGCAATGCACATCGTCCATATAAAAATCCTGAAAAACAGGTGTTCCATCATTTATAGGTTTTGCTACTACTTGTGGTACCGCTCGTTTATCACCCAAAAGAGCAATCGGATCTTGTGCAGCATAATACATATCAAACAAGATAGCTTCACCAACAATATCTGTCATGTGAATATCCGATATAAAAATATCATTGACCATACCACCACGGCCTCTTGTGGTTTTAAATCTAAGTCCAATGTCCGTTCCTAGGAATGTACAATTATTTACAAACATATTTCTTACACCGCCTGACATCTCACTGCCGATTACAAATCCACCATGACCATGAAAAACTGTGGTATTAGTAACGATGATATTTTCAGTAGGAACACCACGTTTTCTACCTTCTTCGTCTCTCCCACTTTTGATAGTAATAGCATCATCACCTGTGTCAAAAGTACAACCATCTACAATACCATATCGACACGACTCTAGGTCAATAGCGTCATTATTCTGACCATACCAAGGATTTTTGACATTTACATTTCTAAAAATCGTATGGTTGCACATAAGCGGATGCAGTGTCCATGCTGGAGAATTCTGAAAAGTGACACCTTCTACCAATACATTATTACACTCAAAAAGACTCACCATATTCGGACGGAGAAAATCTTTAACAGACTCAAAATCAGCCATAGTTTTACCAGGTGTGAGCTTTTTTGCCCACTCGCTATTGTGACCTATCCGTGATGATTCTGATGGGTACC
>JBGSOH010000455.1:0-1743 GCA_041739205.1 Saprospiraceae bacterium | reverse complement strand
ATAGTGATGTCACCGTCTATATTTTGCTTAGCGGTTGTGATCAAATAGTCCGAAGGGGTCAACCCATCCACCTGTTGCAAACCTATGGCCGTTTTCCAAACTTTTGCTTTCTCGACCTTGGTGGGTTCGCCTTCTCTTATGTATTCATCAAAATTTTCCATGTTTTAATCTATATTATTAAAAGTTGGAAACAAACCCTGCTTTAATCCTTTCTTTTACATCTGGATTTATAAGCTCTTCTCTGATTCCCAATATGTCATCATTGGATAATCGAACATGATTGATAGTTTCAAACTTTTTTACGAAGTTTTGCTCAAGCGACTTTCTATCTACGATATTAGGACGATAGATATATTTCAACTCCATCAGTTGCTGGATAAGATTGTCTTCTATTTGATTTTCTTTACTCATTATTCTTTTTTCAATAAATCATTGTACTTCCGCGCTCACAACTTTAGCAATTTGAAAAAAATCTTGCATATTCAGAAATTTCAATTCACCATTTTAATTAATTGGGTCAAAGATAGAAAATATAAAAGTTAATTATTGCAATTCGCTAACGATGAATATTGGAATAGTAGGTCAACCTCATTACTTTTACAATACAACACCATTTTTAGTGTCCTATCTGAATTAGCGCAATTTATGAATGCTGTAATACTCTTTGACGTACTTGAGCTTTTAACTAGGTATTTGATAAGTTTATCTTCAATCACCATCTCTTTGATATTATCTATTGTATCACTTTCTAGTGTTGATAAGTAATTATCTATTTCAGATCTTTTTAAGTTCATAGCTTCAAATGACACTAGATTTTCTGATGGATCTGTAAAGTGTAAAGATAATGGTTCTTCATGCATATAAATTTCCTTTAAGCCCATTTGCTTTACCAAATCAAGGTTTAATAAGTTTTTTGTTGCATCTCTTGAATTATTAACGTCTGCAATCAAGTCGCTATCGTCCACTTCTTCATCCAAAACTTGATCAACCTCTGGCTTTGATAAAACGGTTCCATCCTTTTTTAGATTACAAGAAAAAAAAATAAGGCTCAGTAAGAAAATGGAATTTATTATTTGCTTCATTTACATCGATTTTAATTTTATATATTAGCTATCCTCAACAATGTAAGGAACATATGTCAGTCTCTTTGCCCAAATCATCTTTATGCCTTGATTTCATTGTTGTCTTTAATTGGTGCTTCCATTAAAACTCCTTTTAAAATATCAACATGTTTATAATTTATCCAGCTATTGTTATTTTCATCAACTTTGAATATTCCTGCTTCTTTTGAACCAACCTTATTTAAGTAATTATCTAATGTGTTTAAACTATCTACCGAAAAACTCGACATAATATAAGCTATACGTTTTTTATCACTGATCCCATGAATAACTGGCACGGGATGAAATTCAGCCCAGAAAGGATAACCATGTGGGTTGTCATTGTACAATGCTACTGTCGGAATAACTTTGCCTAGTATTTTATCTTCTGGTGGCAGTTTTGTTTTAATTATTTTAAGTACGGGATAATTTCCACCAAATTTACGCATATCCGTTGCTATGGCTACTAAGGGTGGGTCAATTGAAATTACTTTCCCAGGGTTAACATCTCCTCCCTTAAATTTATTGAAGGTGACAAGCCAATACCAAATATTATATAATAAAGCTCCAATAAATACCAATCCAAAGAGCCAATGAATTTTAATCATTAGAGCAAATCCAATGAAAAGTGCCAATAAGGATT
>JBGSOH010000411.1:0-13983 GCA_041739205.1 Saprospiraceae bacterium | reverse complement strand
GTTGATTTTGTTTGCATTATCTGTGACCATGACAATAGACTTAATATTTAAGTCTTTGATAATCAATGCCGCAGCCGTATAGTCACGAGCATCA
Organism: Saprospiraceae bacterium; assembly: GCA_041739205.1. Lineage (GTDB taxonomy): Bacteria > Bacteroidota > Bacteroidia > Chitinophagales > Saprospiraceae > OLB9. The sequence goes on along the minus strand of JBGSOH010000411.1, from coordinate 13,889 downwards.
GATTGAAAACCAGCAGCTTCATATGCTTTGGATTGTGGATAACCTGCATCCTTAAATGCTTTACTTTTCATTAGCGCTAAATGACCATTACCTTTGCCTTCTTGATCTAATAATATAATAATACCTTGTCCTTCGGCTTGGATAAGTCTCTGAGCATTATCCAATTGAGATTGGCAGTCACAATCGATATTGTTAAAATAGTGTCCATAAATACATGTGGAATGAACTCTACACAAAATATTTTCAGATCCTGAGACGTTGCCCATCGTTATGGCTATAAAGGTGTTTTCACCATCACTATATAGATGTTCTTGAAATTTCCCGTACTTGGTGTTTATTTCGCTTTCTACTAATTTAATTATTTTCCTAGTGGTCATATATTTGAATAATAATGAAAAAAGGAAAATCTATATCAAAATACAGATTTCCCTTTATATCAATTGTACATTTGATTTAGTACTTTTTACCAACCCAAAATAATCGCAAAAATCAACGGCGCTACAATGGTGGCGTCACTCTCTACTATGAATTTTGGCGTATGGATATCAAGTTTGCCCCAAGTGATTTTTTCATTGGGTACAGCGCCAGAATATGAACCATAACTTGTGGTACTATCGCTTACTTGACAGAAATATGACCAGAACGGAATATCGTGCATCTCCATATCTTGGTATAACATTGGTACGACACATATCGGGAAGTCACCTGCTATTCCTCCACCCAACTGGAAGAATCCTACACCTTTGCCACCACTATTTTTTGGATACCAATCCGCTAACCACATCATATATTCAATGCCGCTTTTGGTTGTAGAAGGTTTAAGTTCGCCTTTGATACAGTAAGATGCAAAAATATTTCCCATGGTACTATCTTCCCATCCTGGTACGATGATTGGAATATTCTTTTCAGCAGCGGCAAGCATCCAACTATTTTTTGGATCGATCTCATAATATTGTTCTAGATCGCCACTTAACAACATTTTGTACATAAACTCATGTGGAAAATATCGCTCACCTTTTGCTTCTGCATCGCTCCACACTTGGATGAGATGTTTCTGTAGCCTTCTGAATGCTTCTTCTTCGGGAATACAGGTATCAGTCACTCTATTGTAGTGGTTTTCTAACAAATCCCACTCATCTTGTGCACTTAGTTCACGATAATTTGGCACTCTTTTGTAATGAGAGTGTGCTACTAGATTCATGATATCTTCTTCTAGGTTTGCACCAGTACAAGAGATGATTTGGACTTTATCTTGTCTGATCATTTCAGCGAGTGATTTGCCCAACTCAGCAGTACTCATTGCGCCTGCAAGTGTGATCATCATTTTGCCACCTTCATTGAGATGAGCCACATAACCATCTGCTGCATCGATCAGAGCCGCCGCATTAAAATGCTTGTAATGTGTCTTTAAAAATTCAGTAATCTGCATATTATTTTATGTTCTAATATTGAGTAATATTTGTATTAAAAAATGTTTGACATTTAGTATCCAAGTATTTTGAGCATTTGGTCTACGGTTTGTTCCTCTCTATAAAGTCTGTCTACCATGTTACCTTTTTCATCACGATCTATGATGATTTGTTGTGGCGAAGGTATCAAACAATGTTTAATACCACCATAACCACTGATGGCATCTTGATATGCACCTGTATGGAAAAACCCAAGATAAAGTGGTTCTTCTTTGTCAGGATCGTAGGTAGGTAAGAAGATCTCCTGATTCATGTCTTCAGAATTGTAATAATCTGAATGATCACAACTGATTCCACCGATACTCACTCGTGAATATTCATTGTCCCATTTATTAACGGGTAGTAAGATGAACTTTTCAAAAATAGACCATGCGTCAGGGATGGTATTCATGAGACTATTATCTATCAGGTACCAAAGCTCAGAATCATTTTGTTGCTTCTGCTCCAATACTGAAAAAATAATCGCGCCACTTTCACCAACCGTATATTTGCCAAATTCAGTAAAAATATGTGGTTCGTCTATGCCTTCTTCGGTACAAACTTCCTTGATATTTCTTACAAGCTCATTGATCATGTACTTATAATCATATTCAAATCCTAAATTGTTTCGTATAGGTAATCCACCACCAAGATTGATGGAGTCCAAACTAGGGCATATTTTCTTAAGCTCAGCAAAAATCTTTAAAGCTTTGCGAAACTCTCCCCAGTAATACAAGTTGTCTTTTATACCTGAATCCACAAAGAAGTGGAGCATCTTCAGATGAATTCTCTTTTTTCTAGAGATTTTGGTTTTGTAGAAATCTATGATGTCTGCGCTTCTGATTCCAAGTCTAGATGTATAATAAGCGGATTGTGGCTCTTCATTTATCGCCATTCTCAGACCAATGGTAATATCCCCTTTGGTTTTTGCATAAATTCTATCCAATTCCAACTTACTGTCAAGTACAGGAATGACATTTTCATATCCATCGTCTATCAACCCAACAATTTTGTTAAGGTAGTCTTCAGTCTTATGGCCATTTTGTATCAAAATGGTTTTTTTACTTATTTTACCTTTTTCGCAAAGGATTCTTACTATGTCGATATCAAAAGACGATGAAGTCTCTAGGTGTACATCATGCTCGAGAGCTTCTTCTATGACATGCGAGAAGTGACAACATTTAGTACAATAACAATAATAATAATCACCTTTGTAATTATTTGCCTTCATGGCTTTATGGAAAAAGTTCTTTGCCTTCTTGATCTGATCACCTATTCTCGGTAGATAAGTCAGTCTGAATGGAGTACCATATTTGTCGATAAGATACTTTAATGAAATACCATGGAAAGTAAGATTACCCTGATTAAGGTCAAATCCTTCCTGTGGGAAATAGTATGTCTGATTAATTAATTGAAAATATGTGTTCTTCATTTAAAGGCATAAAGTGGGTTTTGTGTAAAAAAAACGACACAAAGAAACGATATTTACTCATAATTATTAGCATGTGAGCACAAAGAATTATAAACCTTTGGAATATTATTTGAATGATTCTAAAATAGGTGAAACATTTTCTGGATTGAATCCGTCTTTTTAAAGTTCTGATTAGTCAGGTTGTGATCGTCGTTTGGCTAGTTTTATGGTTATTTCATGAAATAAATCACGATTTTATCATACTTTTGTCCATAATTAAATAAATCTAATGTATATGAAACAGTTAATTTTTACTTGCATTTTATCTTTTGTTGGTTTGTCATTCTCTGTCAACGCTCAAGAAAGCGATACTGAAAAACTTGAAAACCTAAAATATTACTTATCGTCTCTCAAGGATAATGCCCAGTCAATGAGATATTATACAGATTCGACAAAGATTATATCATTACTTGATCAGTTAGATGGGATCACAGCAGCATTAGAAACAGAATTATACAGCATTGTTCTTCCAGAAGCTGAACCAGTGTTTGTTGATCAAGAAATTACAGAAACAGCAACAGAAGAAAAGGTTGAAAATCTAGAAGACTACTCTACATGGCCTGAGACCAATGATGAAAGTCAAAATAATGAAGCAAATGATAATCTTGGTTTATCTAAGTATATGCCTTTTAAGAATAAATTTAATACCAGTTTTGAAATACAGTTTGGTATCAATGCACTTCAACAAGGAAATGCTGCTCCAACAGGAATATTGTCACCTGAAATTAATCCTGGTGGATCATGGTATTGGGATTTTGCTATCACTAGGAGAGCTAGACTCGGTGGAAAAGACAGTAAAGTAGCTTTAAATTATGGTATCAGTTACCTTAAAAACAGATTTAAACTAGAAAATGATCTTAGATTGACAGCTGTTGATGGAGTTCCTGTATTTCAAGAGGTGGCTGACCTAAAAGACAATCCTAAACTTAACATAGGTTACTTAAATGTACCACTTAGCCTGAGCTTTGCACTTTCTAAAAAAACAAAGTTGAAAGTTGGTGGATATGTGGGATATAGAGTGCATACTGTTCAGAAATTTCACCTTAAGACACAGAATGAAAAAATACACGAACAGAGATATGCAGGTTATGAATTGAATGATTGGATGTATGGTGCTACTGCATCACTTGATATCTCAGGATTTGACTTGATAGCAAGATATAATTTCTCAAAGGTGTTCAAGGACAATCCGAATTATGATTTAAATACATTTATGATTGGTACGTCTGTTAGTTTGTTTTAAGATAATATTAAAGAGAATTAGGCCCTTAGATCATTGTATAATATCTAAGGGCTTTTTTTATTTTTCAAATCAAATTGTAATAAATGGCCTAACTTGTGGCGTTTTATAGGTTTAAATCATAGGATGTCATTATTTAGCAATAACAATTATTGGAAAATCATATTGATGGTATTGGGTAGCGCCATTCTGTTGGTGACGATACTTTATTCCAATTTTTTGGCTAATAGTCTGAAAGAAAATGAAGAAAAAAACATAACTATACTTCAAGAAGCTTTCCAAGAAATGATAAAAATTGATCAAAATGAAGATATAGACAATCAACAAGATGTTACATTTTTAACAAACATCATTAGTTCATATCCACTTCCAGTCATATTTGAAGACGAAGCTGGTGTTCTTGAAGGACAAAATTTTAATGATGAAGACTTGGCTAATCCAGACTTCCTAGAAAAGAAAAAGAAAGAATTTCTTGATTCAGGAGGAGTGCCAATAGATGGTACAGGATATGCCGCTAAAATTTATTGTTTTAATTCTCCATTATTGGGGTATATAAAGCTGTTTCCACTTGTACAAGGTTTGCTGGTGGGATTGTATATAGCATTGGGTTATTTTATCTTTAACTCTTCGCGCAAGGCTGAGCAAAATAGAGTCTGGGCTGGTATGGCCAAAGAAACTGCGCATCAATTGGGGACACCTATTAGTGCCATCCTTGGATGGATCGAATACCTTAAAGATAGCTACGCTGATCAACCTGATCAGATGGATGTGCTCAAAGAGCTAACAAAAGATGTGGATCGACTAGAATTGGTGGCCGATCGTTTTTCTAAAATTGGTTCTGAACCCGTGCTGCAATCTTCAAATGTTTATGCTGAATTACTAGAAGTTAAGGATTATCTACAAAGGAGGGCATCTAGAAAAATAGTTTTTAACTTCGATGCTCCAAAAGAAGATATTTTTGTAATGATCAATAAACATCTTTTTGCTTGGGTCATAGAGAATCTCATACGCAACTCACTCGATGCTATGGATGGCAAAGGGACCATCTCATGTAAGGTTTATAGGCAAAATAATTATGTGTGTATTGATTTGTCAGATACAGGTCACGGTATTCCGCCTAATAAATTCAAATCAGTATTCAAACCAGGATATTCCACCAAAAAACGTGGTTGGGGTTTAGGGCTTTCTTTAGCTAAAAGGATTATTGAAGAATACCACAAAGGAAAAATCTATGTAAAATCATCCAAACCGAATGAAGAAACTACTTTCGGAATATGGCTACCTGTGACTAGCTAACCTTCAGATTCTATTTGCATCAATGTCCTGAAAGCCACATACTTATTGGGATATCGATCGCTATGTTCTTTTTGAAGTCGTTTGGCATGTGCCATTTGATATTTGTTAAATATATCGATATCCGTTGCCACATATTGGATGGCAAATCCCACACCATGTTCGTCATCATCACCCAAAATGCGGGTAAGTCTATATGATTCGAAACAGTCAGTTGCCATGACATCAGGAATATGAACTGTAGTCATCCACGCTAGCCACTCTGTGTGAATAGCTGTTTCCACCTTTATAGTTACATTATATAAGATCTTCATGCTTTTAAATTTCGTCTCCTCTTAATACCCTAAACCTTCGTCTAGCTTCTACTGCAAAAGTACTACCGCTGTAATCCACAAAGAGCTTTTCGTAGAGCACTTTGGCTTTTTCTGGCTCATTGAGACTTTCTTCATACAATTCTGCTAATTCGAAAATAGCATTATCAGCACGGATATCTTCTGGATATTTTTCGATGATGGTCTGATACATGGTGATCATCTCATCTGTTTTTCTTTGTTTTTTAAATATCTGAGCCTTTGTGTAAAGAACATCATCATCTAAGCTATGGTCAGGAAAAATAATAGCAATAGAATCCATTTTAAGCAACGCTTCTTCAAATTTGTTTTGAAAACTCAGCAAATCCGCTTGAGCAAACATCTGAAGTGTCACTTCTGTAGTGTCCATACCAAGATTATCAAGAATAAATACAGACATGTCTATGGCATCATTAGATATCAACTTGGATGTAGCACCTTTTAGTATCTTAAATTGTTCTTGTGCCCACTCAAAGTCACCTGCGTAGTAAGACAACTTCGCATTTCGATATCTAGCAAGTTCGCCCATATATCCTTCTTTAAAGTCTTTGTCTACTTGACTGAATAGAAGGCTCGCTTCCCATCTTTCTCCACTCATCAAGTAATAATCCCCAAGAGAAAGTTTGGCTTTTGCGATCATATCAGGCTGCAAACCACCGAATCTTCTCAACTCTTCCAAGATCATAATAGCCGTATCAAGTTCGTTTAAGTAAAGACCTTCGAAATCGGCAAATTCCTGCATTAAAGTAGCTGTCTGAGTATTTCGTCCCATATCATTTAGAAAAGAAACATATTCTCCTTTTAATGATAGTAGATCTTCCTTCGTATAATTATAATTTTGGGTAACCTTTGCTTTTTTGCTATTGAGTAATCCTCTTTTTGCATCTAGATAATAACTAGTGTTCCTTCCATGATTCGTCACTATGTACTGATAAGCTTCTATGGCGGTATCATAGTCCTCATCCTTATAAGCTATGTCTGCAAGTGCGTAGACCCTATTTCCATTCTCTTCAAACTGTCTATCTAATGCCCTAGCTTGACGCAATGCTTTGCCATACTCTTTTTTCTGGACAAAAGACCATTGTAACAACTCTCCATAAGAGATCACGTCTGGTTTTTCTTGGATTTTTTCATATAGTTGTCTTTGAAGTTCTACATAATCACCTTCTGCCAAAAATCGCTGTAAACTTGTCTGTACATTCAGACTATTCTGTTCTTTCTCTACCGTAATCAGGTAGTATTTAATCATGTTTTTGGTGTCTCCTGATCTCCTATATAGGTCAGCAAGATTGTATATGTAAAGATCTTTTACATTGGCTATTTTTTCACCTTTAAGATAAGTTTCAATAGCGAGATCATACTTCGCAAGATTCGTAAAAGTGGAAGCAAGGTTTGAGATATTGGATGGGTCAGGATTGAGATTATCCACAGCCTTACGAAATTCTTTATTGGCTTGATCGGGCATACCTTGTCTCTCTAGCAGATTGCCTTTTGATACGTAAAGAGAGACGTCGGTTGGATCTTTTTTTAATTCGTCTTCTATGATCTTGGTTGCATTGGCATATTCTCGAAGATCAACCAAGCATTGGATATAAAGATTAAAATAACTCTTATTTCTGGTATTTTCACGATACAAAGCTTCATAGAGCTGTGCAGCTTTTTCATACTCACCTGAATTATAATATTCGTTGGCAAGTTTATATTTCTGAACTTGCGCATCTGTGGCAGAAACCACAAAGACAAGTAGCAGGATTGTATATAAAATTCTTTGAAGACCTATCATTTTGACCTAATTTTTGTTACACTAAGGTAATAACGCAATAATAACACTTTTTTTGTGTACAATGTTACATTTTTTGTTTTGTCTTGAATGACTTTTATTTTCTATCATATTAATTTACTATTGTTCACCTATGGTGAGAGTTGGTAAAATAATCTATTTGTAAGGAAATGAATAAAAAAAGTATATACATTTGCGGCATAATAATCGATTAATAATAAATGCTTTATAATATCAATCCTACTACCACCGAAGCGTGGCGCAAACTTGTCTCACATCAAAAATCAATGGAAGATGTGCAGATGAAGACACTTTTTCAAGAAGATACTGATAGATTTACTGATTTCTCTTTAAAATATGAAGATATTCTTTTGGACTATTCTAAGAATATTCTGACAAAAGAAACCATAGATTTATTGGTACAACTTGCACGTGAATGTAAGCTAGATGCTGCAATTGAAGCTATGTTCTCAGGTGAAAAAATAAATGTAACTGAAAATAGATCTGTTCTTCACACAGCCCTTAGAGACAAGTCTGATCGAGCCATCAAAGTAGATGGGAAAGATATAAAACCTGAAATTGATGCAGTATTGCGCAAAATGAGATCATTTACAGAAATGGTGGTTTCGGGTGATTGGAAAGGATATACAGGGCAATCGATCACAGATATTGTTAATATCGGAATAGGTGGTTCAGATCTTGGTCCAGTCATGGTCACAGAAGCATTAAAACCATACAAAACACACTTAAATGTACATTTTGTGTCCAATGTAGATGCCACTCATATAGCTGAAGCCACAAAAAATCTTGATCTAAGGACGACACTTTTTTTGGTAGCATCCAAGACATTTACCACACAAGAGACAATGGCAAATGCATATACTGCAAGGCAGATGTTTTTAGATGTAGCAGGAGATGAGCAACATATCAAAAAACATTTCATCGCTTTGTCCACAAACAAAACAGCGGTAGAAAAATTTGGCATAGATCCGGCAAATATGTTTGAATTTTGGGATTGGGTAGGTGGTCGATATTCGTTGACTTCGGCTATTGGACTTTCTATTTCTTTGGCCATTGGTTATGACAATTTTGACAGTTTGTTGAAAGGATTTCATTCGATGGACGAACATTTTAGGACTACACCATTTGAAAAAAACATGCCTGTGATACTAGGATTGATAGGTATTTGGTATGTTAATTTTTTTGGCGCCCAGTCAGAAGCAATCTTGCCTTATGATCAATATTTGCATAGGTTTGCAGCATATTTTCAGCAAGGAAACATGGAGAGCAATGGAAAATGTGTGGATAGAAATGGCCAAGATGTAAATTACCAAACTGGACCAGTCATTTGGGGCGAACCAGGGACAAATGGACAACACGCTTTCTATCAGCTTATACATCAAGGGACACAATTGATACCATGTGATTTTATAGCACCTGCAAATTCACAAAATCCGATTGGAAATCATCATACTTTGCTTTTGTCCAATTATTTTGCACAGACTCAGGCGCTCATGCAAGGAAAAACAAAAGCTGAAGTGATAGAGGAGTTTGAAAAATCAGGGAAAAATCCCGAAGAATATATGCATTTGGTGCCATTCAAAGTTTTTGAAGGTAACAAGCCTACCAATTCCATCTTATTCAAAAAACTAGATCCAATGACTCTTGGACGACTAATTGCTATGTACGAACACAAAATATTTGTGCAAGGTATCATTTGGAATATCTTCAGTTTTGACCAATGGGGCGTAGAGTTAGGTAAGCAATTAGCGGGAAAGATTTTGCCAGAACTTGAGCATTCAGAAGAAACAATGTCATTTGATAGTTCTACCAATGGACTTATCAATTTGTGGAAAGAATATCAGATGTAAACAGTAAAACAATTATTTGTTAAAACTTTTAACTCATTTTATCAACAATCTTGAAGTTACTGCATTTCTAAACCAAATAATAAAACAATAGATGTTTCTAAATTATAGGAAAACGATCATTGCTGCGTTTATAGTTCTAGCGGGATTGAGTGGATATTATGTTACAAAGTTAAAATTTAGCTTTCAATTTGAACAGTTTTTTCCTGTAGGTGACCCAGACCTTGAGTTTTATAACAACTTTAAGAAAGACTTTGAGTCAGATGATAATTTTTTGCTGATAGCTGTGGAAAATGACAAAACGGTTTTCGACTCCGTTTTTTTGAATAAATTTCATGAATTTGGATTAGAAGTACGTGAGCTACCATTTGTCATAAAATCTCAATCCCTTACGCAACTAAAATATCCTGTAAAAACACCTTTTGGCATTTCAGCAATTCCATTTATTCATATTGATGAGCCAGCAAGGTATGAATCCGATAAGCAAAATATCCTATCAGATGAGAGATTTGTTTATAATCTTATAGATAGTACAGGTACTTCGTTGGTGATTGCTGCCAAAACTACAGAAAATATAGGACTTGATGATTCAAGAGTTTTAATGGTTGCCTTGGATTCATTAAAAGCTAAATATGGTTTTGAAGCCACACATACCTTGGGGAGAGCTAATTTTCAAAGGGATTTAGTGGATTTTCAGAAAAAAGAAATGCTTTTGGCCTTTATATCATCCATAATTTTGGTGACCTTTTTTATGGTATTGATCTATCGAAAGCCGATTGGTATTTTAATTTCTTTGGGTAGTATTGCTTTAGGCTTGTTGTTGTTTATGGGTTTGTTGGGCTTTATTGGAGCTGAATTAAATGCCATTTCGGCACTTTTTCCGGTGGTCATGCTTATAGTAGGCTCATCAGATGTAATACATATTTTTTCGAAGTATGTCGATGAACTTTCTATGGGGAAAGAAAAGCTAGAAGCGATGACAATTACAATAAAAGAGATAGGTTTAGCTACATTTCTAACATCTGCCACTACGGCTATTGGATTTGCGTCTTTACTTGCATCCAAACTCAAGACCATCCAACATTTTGGCATTTATGCAGCCATAGGTGTATTGGTAGCTTATGTTACGGTATTGTTTTTTACGACATCGCTTTTGTCACTTTTTAATAAGAACCAGATCATAAATGAGACAAAATATGCTTCTAACTGGACCAAACGTTTAGATAGGATATATATAGCTAATATCACTCAACGTCAAAGAATTTTTATGATTGCTATTGGATTTTGTTTGATTTTTATATTTGGAATATCAAAAATTACTACTAATTATAATATTGAAGACAATCTTCCTATTGGAGAGCCCATCACAAATGATTTTAAGTTTTATGAAAAACATTATGCGGGTTTCAGACCGTTAGAATTTGCTATTTTTGTAAAAGATACTTTGCGGGTTGATGATTATGCAGTTGTAAAAGAAATAGATAAATTGGAGCAGAAAATTAAATCAACGGGTGTAATTAAGTCGACTTTGTCATTGGCCACTTTTTATAGAAGTATGAATAGAATGAATAATGCGAATGTGGATAGCGCTTATTTATTTCCCAATACAGAAGAAGAATTTATTGAGTTTAGACGAATGTTAGAGCGAATCACTGGAGATGATGCTACTATTCTGGTCAGTAAAGATAAAGCAAAAACAAGGATATCTAGTAGAATTTCAGATATAGGTACTGAAAATATAAAGAAATTAGGCAGTGACTTGGACACTTGGGTAGATAACAATATTGATACAAATATTATTTCAGTAAAAAGAACTGGTACAGGGTTAATTCTTGACAAAAACTCAGAATATGTGACCAATAGCCTACTTAAAGGTCTTGGTTTTTCCATTATAATCATTTCTCTATTAATGGGTTTGATGTTTAAGTCTTTAAGAATGGTCATAATAGCGTTGATACCGAATTTGCTCCCATTGTTATTTGCCGCAGCTATGCTTGGATACTTTAGTATTGAGCTAGAAGCAGGCGTTTCTATCATGTTTGCTATTGTTTTTGGTATTGCAGTAGATGATTCCATACACTTTTTGGGAAGGTACAAATTGTGTCTGAATGAAGGGCTGAGTAAGGAGGCAGCTATAAGAAAAACCCTTCATGATACAGGGAAAGCAATTATTTTTACAACTATTATCTTATTTTTCGGATTTTTCAGCATGTTTTTTTCAGTATATCCTCCGACATTTACCGTTGGATTATTAATATCTATCACCTTGGTAGGTGCACTGATTTGCGATCTTTATTTATTGCCAGCATTAATTTTGCGATTTACTAAATAGACTTTGGGTAATTCATTTTAACAAATTCATTTGTACTATTATATAAAAAGCACAGCTAAGGATGGTCAGTTTATTTTACTTAACCATTCTAAGCTATGCTCAATAAAAGACTAACTAAAAAACCAGAAACGATCTTCATCTATAAACTAAAGAAGTATGTTTAAAACCTTCATACTATTTTTTTATAGAAATCTAGACGAATACATCTTGGTATAATATCGGACTTGGATACTCTTCTTTGAAGGCACATCTGATTACATCAAAAGCAGTGACAACTCCTTTTAATTCATTATCCAAATTGACCACAGGTAGTGTTTTAAAACGTCTATCTGCAAATAATTCAGCGGCTGTACCTACTTTGTCTTTTGGAGTAATTCGAGCAACTTTAGTAGTCATTACATCTGATACGTGCATATCTGTGCCATGACCTTCTCTAGATGCTTTCCATAAGTCGTAGGAGGTAATCATACCTACCAACTTTCCATCTACTACTACAGGCAATTGTTGGGTCTGGGTTTCAAACATTAGAGATGCTACATCATCAATGGTTTGTGTGGGGCTTGCAGTGACTGGGTCCTTAGTCATAATCGTGCGGACTTCCTGATTCATCATGTCTTTATATATTAAAGGGTTAAACAATATTAATATAAAACAAAAGCGAAGAAAAAGGAAAAATAATTGGAATAATATTCCGATTATTGCTATAACGCAAAACGATTGTAAAAAGTTAAATGAAGTGGTGTTTTTTTTAAAAAATTATTTGCCTATCACATAGATGCATGGGCGTTTATGATAAATATCCGTCTTTTGTTTTTTCCAATCCTTAATTTTCATTTGGTTGATGTCTTCTGAAGGTGCATTTATATCGCATGCAATACAAAATTTGGTTTGATCATTTAGAGTGGTTAAACAAGTTTCTACCACAAAACCATTTCTATAAGGCGTTTCCATAAAAACCTGGGTTTGTCCCGTTTTCTGAACCTTGCTTTCTAGTGCTTTTAATTGTGTGATGAGTTCAGGCTTCTTATTGGACAAGTAGCCATTAAAAGCAAAATTCTGTCCACCCAATCCACTAGCCATCACAGCTAATAATATCGACGAAGGTCCTATTAATGGTATAACACGGACATCATTCTTGTGTGCCCAATCGGCGACTTCTGCGCCGGGATCAGCTACTCCAGGACATCCAGCTTCAGAAATAACCCCTATATTCCTACCAAAAATGTTGGATTTCAAAAAATCTTCATTCTCTGATATGTCATTGGTAATTTCATGGATGACAATTTGCTGCATTGGCATGGGATGACCCGCAGCTTTCAAGAAATGTCTGGCTGTTTTTGCTCGTTCTACAATAAAATGATCTGTTTGGTGAAGCCAAGTCAAGGTTTCTGCCGAAAGACTTTCTATTTTGCCATCTACAATCGGACAAGGGAAAAGAATAATACTACCTTTCAGAATCATCTGTTTATTTTAATTCTCTTCTAAGTATTTTACCCACATTCGTTTTTGGAAGTTCATCTCTGAATTCCACTTCTTTTGGAACTTTGTAACCCGTCAGGTTCTCTTTACAATAAGCAATGATTTCATCTTTTGATAAGGAACTATCTTTTTTGACTACAAAGATTTTTACCACTTCTCCTGATTTTGGATCAGGTATTCCTACTGCTGCTGCTTCTAGGACTTTTGGATGTGCAACTACGACATTTTCAATTTCATTAGGATATACATTAAATCCACTTACGAGAATCATGTCTTTTTTACGATCTACGATATAAATGAAGCCATCTGTATCCATTTTACCAATGTCGCCTGTGCATAGCCATCCGTCAGAAGTGATCGTTTTTTCGGTTTCACCAGGTTGGTTATAGTAACCTTTCATGATTTGCGGACCACGACATTGGATTTCGCCGATTTCTTCAGTTGCCATTATTTTGCCTTCATCATTTACTATTCTTACTTCTGTAGATGATACAGGCAAGCCGATACTTCCTTGTTTTCCAGTGCCATTCAGAGGATTTACAGATATCAATGGTGAAGATTCTGTCATTCCAAATCCTTCTGTAAGGTTGCATCCTGTGACATCTTTCCATCTATCAGCCACTACTTT
>JBGSOH010000336.1:0-10556 GCA_041739205.1 Saprospiraceae bacterium | reverse complement strand
CTTAATAGTCAATGGTGTTATGGCAAACCTTTTTCAGAAACTATTATTTTGCCATATTACTTCACAGACTATACAAGATTTAATCGAAATAAGATAAAAGATGCATATCAAAATTACTTTTATAGCCAAGGAAGAAAAAATTACTTAAACAGCATAGGGTAAATACTAATATCTCCAGTATTTAGAAATATTCAACAAAACCGACCTGATCTAACCTTCTATTTCAAAACTATAGTCTTCAAATACTCGAGCCCATAATTGTGACGAATTTCGATGTAATATAAACCTGGATTTTCTAAAAAAATATCTTCACTGATATTTTGTTTATTGTCAATGTAAACTTGCTGAATGTTTTTCCCTTCTGCATTGTATATATTTATACTGACAAAGCCGCTTTCTGGTAATTTTACGTCTATTTTAAACGATCCATTGCTAGGAGATGGGTACAAAGTGCCTAATCCTGTGATATTGCCACCACGACGACAATCCAGAATAGAGATATCTTTTTTAATCACGAAATCTTCACACTCACTATTGCTGACAGATAGACTAATCGTATAATCACCCGATTGAGCATATTTATAAATAGGATCTCTTTCAATGGAACTTTGTCCATCTCCAAAATCCCAAAAAAATTTCAAATCCATCTCATTTGCTAAACTATCAATAGCAATAGTATAATCAATCAAAAGAACACTATCTCCTGCACATGCCGCGGTAGAAACTAAAAAATAGGGATTAAAATCCAACCCAAGACAAGGTGTACAACTTTCGCTAAAAACATGCTGAGCGTCAAATAGAAATGGATCATTTGTCCAGTTGTCGATGCTATATTCTGCATTATCTACTTGGATACAAGTCAAATCTGGATTATTAAATGCTTCGACACTAAGGAAATCTTCATTGATGCCATTTGCTAGATTTAAAGAAGTTAGTGTGTTATTGTGACACCATATCTGATATAAACTTGGATTTTGACTGATATCCAAATCTGTCAACATATTATCATTACAAGCCAAAACTTCTAATGATTTATTATTTGCTATATTCAAATTAGTCATTTGATTTCCGAAACAATATAGTTCTTGAAGCACCGAAATTGCGCTTGTATTTAGTGAAACTAAAGCATTATTACTACAGTTCAATTGAGTCAATTGTGTGTTTTTAGTAATATTGATTTGTGTCAAATTATTATCATTACAGAAAAGAGAAGTGATATTTACAAACGACTCCAATCCAGTCATATCGGCAATGTTTAACCCATTGCATTCTATTGTACCAGTAAACGCTTCAGCTTCTTCGCATTGAATCTCACCATCCCCATTGGTGTTAATGTCAAAATTTTCAATCAGGTATATTTTGAAGTTTTCATCAGTAATGGTGACCAGACATTCAGGTGCTAATTTCGTGACTTCTATACAAAATTCTCCAAAGCTATTATCAAGCGACTCTACATCTACCATGATAAAATATTCTTTACCTAGCTCTGTGTCTAGAAAAAATCTAAAGTTGACATCCGTACCTTCATCACCCAACCAGATATCTGCATGACATTCCACCGACAATAATCCCGAACAATCTCCGGAGTATAAGGCCGCAGCGGCATTTGACCATGCTGTACCACAATCTTTGGATCGGATTTGATACATAGAACCATCGCCTGTAAATTTGAACCAAATGGTACCATTTTCAGGCACACAATCATGCCCAAACGAAGGATCGTTGTCCGTAAAATAACCTTCATTACTGTAAGTACTTGTAATTTGTGGTTCATTAAAAGGTTTTCCAAAGAGCGTATTTACGGAAATCGCATTCGAACAGTATTCTCCGTCTAAAACTACAGAACAAGCATTAATCACGGCTTGTTCTGAGTCACAACCTTCAGCATTACCAGAAATCATCCTAGGACCTGATCCCTGTAAGTACAAGCAGAAATTGGGCAAATCACAAATGGCAAGAAATGGGTTGTCTCTTATAATTAACCCACTTCCAGAAATGTTTGATGATGGAATTTTACTCAGAGCAGATATATTGGACAACTTAGTATTGTTTTGAAACTGAATACTCCCATTAATTTGGGTGACATTTTTTAATTTATTAAGATTTATTAAGGATGAATTATCCTTAATGATTATTTCATTGACAGAGTTTAATGATGATAATGCGTTGAGATTTGTTAACAAAGCATTGTTCTCAATGGTAAGACTTGCATTTATGAAAGGAACATTACCAAGTGCATTTATAGTCATTAAACTCGGATTGTTTTTAATACCCACATCTCCAGTGATTTGTGTCAGTGGATTATAGATATTAATAAGGAACAATGACGCATTATTTTCTATTCCGATGGCGGGCAATGTTGTCATGGATTCATAGCCTGAAATGATTTCTAATTTAGGGTTCAATCCGATAAACATCCTACCTGATGATGTTAGTTTATTAAAGACATCTATTTCGGTAAGTGCAGCATTATCTGCTATCCAAAAATTGGCTCCTACACTTTTAAGATTTTTAAGACCATCTAAATCATTGAGCATTGTATTGCGCACTATATTCAACTGATCGGTTATTTCTTCCAGATTACTAAAGCCGTTTAC
Organism: Saprospiraceae bacterium; assembly: GCA_041739205.1. Classification (GTDB taxonomy): domain Bacteria; phylum Bacteroidota; class Bacteroidia; order Chitinophagales; family Saprospiraceae; genus OLB9. Next base: position 7,959 of record JBGSOH010000336.1, on the reverse strand, counting down.
ATTTGTTACTTCCGCATTATCTGTAATATTCAAACTACCAGTTATTTTTGTACAATTTGGATATAGCAATTTAAAATTATCCACTTGTGCCTGCGTATTTGCAACATAATTGCCTGGAGGACATTGTGAGAGACTCACCGAAATGGTATTACTACTAGGGCTTACACCTGAACTATTCAATGCCCTTACCCGATAATAATATGTTTGATCGTTTGTCAATCCAGTGATTGCTATGCTTGTGTTATTACCCACACTCTGGTTGTTATATGTAGCAACTAATGTGCTGAATGTGGGACTAGTGGATACATCTATAAAATATTCTGTGGCACTTGATGAAGCCATCCAATTGGCTGTAAAACCAGTGGAGATCAGATTTGTAGCTGCTGTGGCGATAGGCGCTGTAGGCGCATTTACCGCAGTAATTCCATTGATAGCTAATATGGCCGTACTTCCTTCTACGGAGATTTTCTCGAAGGTTATACTTGTCAATATCTTACTTGTGTTAGGTGCAGTCAGGATGATCTGATTGTCATACAATCTTGGGTTGTCAGCGTCACCTGTGAAATCATCTGGGATTTGGTTTGATATCTCAGTTCTGGTGACACGACCTATTCCTTTAATCGCAAAACCTGCTCCAAAATACCAATCGGGAACTGTAAATGAAGATGATTCGAAAGTGCCATCACTAAAATTTAAAGTCAAATTAAAACTTGAGTTTCCTTCTGCACTTGATCCTAAAAAAGAGATTCTGGAAAATACACCAGGGGTACCAAGGGTAAGGGTAGCAGATTCTCCGATTGCTTTTAATACCAACGCATTACTTTGATCATAAGGTGCTAACAAATAGTTTGCGCCAGGAAGATTTGAGCTATTAATAATTCTATCGTCAGGCAAGCCGAATGGGGGAGGACTTGATGGATTATTGTTACCCCTAAAGTCTTTGGAATACATTACGTTGTCACCTCCAGCATTTACTTCATCAAAAGTGATCGTCGTCGTAGCGGCAGCTCTGTCGACACCACCAGCGCCATTTGCAATCAGATCGTGATTAAAACCTGTTACTGTAATAGGTACATAAGTTTGGGCATAACTAAGCGTGGAGAAAATAATATTTAAGAATATTATACTAATAACTATAATTCTATTTGAATGTGTCATAAATAGTAGATTTAATTTTTAATCAAAATGGATTTTACTTCGCTGATTGGTCCTTTCCATCCATCGTCCGATTGAATTTGGATAGCATAATTATACACAACGTTTGCTTCTGGTCCTTTATCTAAAAAGGCTTTCTCTGATGACAAAACGGTCTTGTAATATTTTACACCATCCATTCCGCTTGATCGGAATACTAAAAATGTATATGTATTATTTGCTAGAGATTCAGGAACTTTGAAATTCCATTTTATTTCTACATCATTGGTTTTTTTATTCTGTCCAATAATAAGATCTGAAATCATGGCCAAAGAATTGTCAATACTTCGTGTACCACTTTTGACAGGTGAAAATGTACTCTTATTGCCCACAGAATCTATTGCCCTGATTTTATATTGATAACTCATTCCTATAAGTGCAGATGTGTCTATATATGTCTTTTCTAATCTAAATGAACCTATTTTGACCCATGCTGTATCTGTTTTTGATGTACTCTTCCTGTATATCTCATTAGAATGAACATCATCACTTTGACTTAGACTTAATGATAATTTTATCCTTGTAGAATCATTGTTAATACTCATTATCGTAGGTGTAATCGGCGCAATCTTATCCAGTTTTTTTACTTTTAATATTTCACAAGCATCACTTCTGTTGTAATTATAATCTTCAGCTCGTATCGTATAATAGATATACTTATTTAATGATTTCTCTGGGATATAATAGACATAACTGGTATCCTTTATTATCTGTTGTTTAACCAATGAGAATTCAGCCGTTGGGTCATTTGTCCAGTACAACCAATATCCTGATACATCAGATGATTTACTTTTGTTCCACTTCAATCTTACAATACCCATTGAGTCTATATATCCCTGAAAGTTATCTGTCGTCAACGGATTCGTAAAATCAGGAACGATGACCATCGCAGTATTTGTGTTACTTTTATTGCCTTTATAATCGTAACAATCTATTTTAAAATAATGCTTTCCTTCATTCTTCTCTTCCCAAATTCCAATTAACTCATGCAAGTATCCTACGTTTTCTAATCCCAATTTTGGACCAAGTGGCACAAACGTGCCGTCTTCATCACGTGATGTCATAATTTGATAATAGTCAAGGTCTTCTGATAAGTTATCCAAATTAAACTCCCATGTGAATGCAAACATCTTAGTGGAGTCAGCATAACTTACATCTTGCAATTCAGGAGGATTAGGTGGTGTCATATCTATCGGCATACCACTTGCCAAGGCTGGCTTACTATATTCAGCAAATGAAGTCCCCCCATAAAACTTATAGTAATACATCTGGTCATTTACAATATTAAATGAATCGACATAATCAAATACTGGCGCATTTTCTGAAACTTCTGTTTCAAACAAAACCAAAGGTCTTTCGATGATGGGATAAAAGACTTTATTGTCATTGGATCGTTCAATCCAATAATAGGAGAATTGTCTTCGATTATAATCTTTGCTCCATTTTAGTTTTAAAGAACCATCACCAGGCACTACTTGAAATTGATACGGCTCTCGTTCTTGGATGAATTCGTTTTTAACTTTAGCCGTACTTCCAAATTTTTCTTCTCCTATGATATTGACGGAATAATAATACACTTTTCCTTTTTCGACATTTTTATCAATATACCTAAAGCCTAATAGCTGAGCAGCAGATGCCGAAAATTCTGCCAACATGAGCCCCATACTAAATAATTCATTATTGGCACGATTGATATCACCCAGATTCATGCCTTTTGTACTTGTATTATCTCCATACAATATCCCAGCAGCCATCAAGGCAAAAGAGTCAACCTTTAATGCGTTGGCATCCAATTTTTCTTTTGGTGTAGGAAAAACAGTGGCTATGTTTATAAAATTCTGATTGTCCGTACTTCTTTTTATTTGAATACCCTTTTTTGTGTAGTTCACAAATGCCGTATAATCTTTGGGTGCAATGCGAAGGACAATAGAATCGGAATACGCTCGAGCAAGAAGCTTTACATTTGCGTTATCAATAAAAGGCGGAATGGAATCTATATTTATGTTTGACTTTAAAAAAGTTCCACGCTTTGCCTGATTTAAGACCGAAGAGATTTCAGATTCATTATTGGCGAAGATATAATTCTGTAAAGAAAAAAACAAACAGCCAAGAATCCAATATTTTATAATACTATTATTCATTTTTATCAATATTGAATTTTATAAATTTGATTTAAGAAGTTTTTTAAAATCTAGTTTCTTATTATCAATCGAAAATGCAGGTTTGACATTCTCTACCTCATTATAATAAAAACAAAACCCATTTTTTTTATTTTCACTTATAGAAAAAGTTAGGTTTACCGGATAAAATGTTTTTGGATTATTCGCTTCCTTATTGCTTTCAAACTGGCCTTTTATGATCGGCTCTATGGTGCCAAAAGTTCCCTTTTCATTAAACTCATCCATGGCATCTACTATTATTCTGGTCATTAAAACCATGGTACTCGCCATGCCATCTTCTACAATAAAATCATAATCACTGCTACCTGAAAGGGCATACTGATCATCATAATTCGAACTAGCCTTGCGAATGACTAATTTTTTGTTTGTGATCTCATCATTTGAAATCTCTAATAAATCACTTCTAAGGTTATTTGAGGGAAAAATACCAATATATGGATTTACTAGTTCACCTTTTTGCCAATAATTTTTTTTCATATATGGTGGGAAAGGAAATGTCGGAAGTGGTCCAAATCCTAAGTTATATTTTTGATCAAATGAAGACACTGGTCCATCATATGCCTTAAAATTTGTATTGTATCGTTCAGAGAGCCACTTGTAAACACTAAAAGTAGAGTCCCATGTAAAAAATAGTTGATTGTTGATTAATGAAATATCATACTTATCAAAGCCCTCTGTCTTAGCCTTAAATCCCCATATTTTATCTTCAGGAATCGGGTCACCTGATGCAATGCCTTTATCTACGTATTCACTAATGATTTCTAGCTTAATGGGTATTTCTCTTTTGCTTTGCATAATGCTTTTTTGCTCAGCGTTCCAATTATGCTTCACATCATCCAGTTTTTCAGACATCGTGTTATACGTACTTGTGCCAAAATGGAATTCATAGATATACCTAATGGAATCTGATTCAACATGATTTAGATCGTAATCATTAAGACTCGCATTCTTATCGATGGCCCTTACTAGTTTAAATAAGCAAAGTGAACCCTTGCCTAGCTCCAGTTTATTAAACTCCCGAAAAGTAACATAATAATCATCAGGGTAACCTGGGTACAATGGTTGGTCAAGTTCATATGGATCAAATGACTCTTTATCGCTCCCGAAAGGATATTGACTTACTGGTACCCTATGATATTTCTGAACACCCTCTGCAGTCTGCTCTACTACTTCTACGTAGTAATAATATTCTTTATCGTTTAGAAATATTTTTCTAACTTTAGATTCGTCAGAAGTAAAAATGATCGCCGGATAACCATATCCTTGGCGCCAATACCTTTGTCCCTTACCTGGCACGCTGCTTTTTACAAAATCGTGATTAATTTCATCATCAAACTCACCTGTCGTAAATTCAGTAACTACTTTTTCATCTCCAATTTTTTCACTTTCGCCTTTGATCCATTTATAGTCTTGCGTGATGATATAGGTGGTATTGGGTTTAAGTTCTGAAAGGATTTCCAAACTCAAAATTTTATTATCAGTAGACCAAGATGGATTTACTTTTATGGATACATTACTTCCTTTTTCTCTCAACCATGCAGAAGGGTCGGATGCATTTACAAATATGTTATAAGCATTTAAACTAGAAGCTCCACCCGATAATGAATTTGGGTTAATAGGAATTCTTACTCCTTCGCCAAAGTTATTGGTGATTTCTATTTTCCTCAAAAATTTGATGTCTTTAGCACCATCAAGGGGGAAAATCTTATCATGAATAGCAAGACCAACCGTTGGATCTGGCTCTATTGCAGCGCAAGGTTTTTTCCCCACATCAAAGTTGACCGTTTTTGTACCACTTAATGCACCTCCTAATAGGTTGTACTTAGCGTCCACCTTACCCGTTAAGAAAGATGGATTGGGGAAACCAAAGTTCATGACAGTTTTAATAGCACCATCAAGAATTGTGTAACTTGATGCGATACCCAAAAATCCAATTTTTGCTTCAAGATCTACTTTCATTTTTAAGTCAGCATATACATTTCCTGAAGCGTAGTATCCATTTGAAAAACCCATTTTATTGAAGTCAACACATTTATTGTTTGTGGTAGAAACTTTGGAGAGTCTTATATTTGCGCCTAGAAGACCATTGGCATCATAACTCACGCACAAGAAATTATCTTTCATCTGAGCCTCGAGTCTAAGACCAGCCATCATTTCCAGTGAACTACTAGACTTCAACTTATTTAATGGATTGTTTTTTTCTATTTCATCTGTAAACCCATCAGAACCCATCAAATAAGTAGTACTAGGAAGTGCGTCTACATTACCTTCACTACCTATCTGACAGAACAAGCCTGCTTTAGCATTGATGAGCGGAGACTCAAGCTTTGCATTCAAAAAATACATGAGTGATTTTGGACCTTTTGACTGCTCTCGATCAGGTAGTCTCCAACTTCCTGCCCTAAAAAATTGATTTTTCTTTGACATGTAGAAAACAATATTATTCCAATTGCCATTATCACTTAAGTTCTTACTTACTTGTTCAGGTGCATTGATCTTTATTGGTCCAGCTTCTTTGCTAAATCTAAATTGTATATTTCCAGCCAAACTAAATTCTTGCTCATTTGATATGGTCAAATTTGACTTAATGATGAGTGGACTTGATTCTTTTCTTGTCAAATAATCATCATAAAAACAATACCCGTTTAAATCAAGCCCAAAATTTTCAAATTTCAAGCCATCTTTAGGATCATTTTTAACCTGAAGGCTTACTATAACTTCAGCACTGATTTTTGATTTATGTGAGATTTCAGCAGATATATAACCACCCATCGAATTTCTAAATGTATTATATTTTAAGCCTGACAATGATACCCCAGGTTCCAAACCTTTGATACCACATTTTGAGTTATCTTTTTCTGAAGTTGGACCCGTTTCTTTGGTGTCAGGAGTTTTAAAAGTAAACTGTGCTGGCTTTTCTTTTGACATATTATAATAAAATCCACCTCCGACACTCGTCAAAGCAAATCCCGATTGAGCTAGGGGGATTCCCAACTCAGAACTAAAAGAAAGATCTGCAAACCAATATCTGTAATCTTCTATCTCAGACGAATTAATGATTGCTTCGCTCTTTACACCTGTTTGAAATTTTGCTGCAAACTCATTGTTCAGAACAGCTACTTTGACTAAACCAAGAAAGCCATTGCCCCATTTGCTTGTAGATGCTAACTTCGCTCCAGTACTGGATTCTGTATCTTCTCTGAATAGATTTATGCCGCCATCAAATCCGACAGGACCAAATTTGCCACCTAATTTGAGGCAATTTAAATCCACACGTTTAAATCCTTTGTTATTGAAGACTACGTCCATCGATCCGCCTGCAGTGATGGAAAATGTTTTGGTTTCCTTAGCATTTTTCAGTTCCGCTTTGAAATTTTCTTTTTCATTTTTAACCCTTCCTGCTAAACTCTGTCTTGATTCATTTTCTTTTACTATTCTCAAGTTTTTGACATTATCCAGTTGATCTTTGGTTGTTTTTAGATCGCTCTTTTGTGTTTTAATGTCTTTCCATTGAGATTTTACTTTTGCAATCTCTTTTTTAGTATTGTCCGCATTTGTGTTGATCTGTTTTGTAAGATCTTTCATTTGTCTCTCCAGATCTTCTTTTCTTTTACGACTGTTGGCGTCTGCTTTTGCAAGTGATACATTTGATAATTTATATGATGCTTCCAACAATCTTTTTTTATCACTTAGTTCCTTTTTTTCCTTTACATAATCTTTAATGGCTTTCTGTGTAGAAGTATAAGCAGTATTGTCAGTCTTGAGCTTTGTTTCTTTGGCCAACACATTTTTATTCAAGGTCTCTTCAGGATGATTCTTGTCATACGCTGCTTGTTGGGCTTCTGTCAAATTAGAGGCATCTCTAGAGATATTCAGCTCTAAACCAATCGTTAGAATTCTGTCATTTTCTTTATTACAGGTAAATTTAGGTTCATGAATGTTGATTTCGAAATTGGCGATTTGATTGAACCCTTTTTTGGCACCAGCAAATTTTTTATAAAACTTATTTTCTTTTACATCTTTATTGGTAGATGCATTTTCAGCTACAGTTTTGATAGTATTCATCTCAGCATTCGAAAATAAGGATGGACTCCACGTGCCAAAATCAATAGAATTTATCCCGACAAACCCTTCTCCTTTGCAGATATCATTGACAGTATGATTTAGTTTTAAATCCTGAAATTTGAGTGTGCTGATACTGGCGTTTAGTGGTTTTATGGTATAGAAAATTCTCCCATTAAAGACTGCTTTTGCCATCAAATCATTTCCATTATATCCCATTTCCATGAATGAACCATTCTCTAGTTTGTAACCTATACCATCGATATGAATGGACTCAAACATTTTATCTTCAATTTCCTGAAGATAACCGGAAACTTCCAGTTTATTGCTGTAGCCTACATTCAATTGATAGTCTATCCAACTATCATTATATTCTTCTAGCCACTTTGCCGCATTATCCTTTGGGGCTTCCTTAAAAATGGGAACCCTGATTTTGCCTTTTAAAAATAATTCATTTTCATCCAATTCATTATTTTGTATGCTAAAAGCGATACTGTCTAGTACGTATTCCCATGTTCCTATG
>JBGSOH010000361.1:0-9401 GCA_041739205.1 Saprospiraceae bacterium | reverse complement strand
TGCCATTCTTCTACACTTTGACACCATGCAGGGTTAGAAGCCATCATATCCGCAGGACAATACGCATACCCTACCTCATGAAGTATTGCCGTGACTTCTTTCGCCAATCTGATACACTTTTCTTTAATTTCAGGTATCGTATCATCTTGTTTATAAATTAGTGCATTGTCCTGATCTGTTCTTAATAATTGCTCTTCACGACCTTCACTACCCAATGCGAGCCAACAGTATTTAATATCTCTATAAATTTCCTTGCCCAATTTAGACTCAGATATTTTGATGGCTTGCTGTATGATTTCATCATTGATACTAGATACGACTTGGGTGATAAATGGGATGGATACTTCTTGATCGATGTATTTTTTTATTAATCGCTCTACCTTATCTCTGACTCGTTTTAACTGTTCACCAGACTGCGATTTTCTAATTTCGCGTATGAGAATGGATGGATTGTCCGCTTGCTGGACGACGAGATCATGTTCGGATACTACGCCAATTAATTTGCCATGAATGGTGCCATCTTGGGTGACAGCAAGATGGTTTATACGATTTTTAATCATCATTATCTGTAGTTCAGCAATGCTTAGGCCTGGCTTGACGCAAATGACAGGGGCTGACATGATCAAAGAAATATTCTCCTTCTTGCGAATATCTCCTGCTACTACTTTTATTCTCAGATCTTTATCTGTCACAATGCCTATGGGTCGGATATCTTCGTCACAAACTACTATAGAGCCTATCTGATGCGTTGCCATGATCACTGCGGCTTCTTGTATGGTATGATGAATATGGCAATTTATAGGTGATTTTTGTGTATCTATGGTAAAAAGTTCTGTAAATACATTTTCACCAATATTATTATTTGTTGACTTTGATGTGGTTGATTTTTTGAAAAACATATTACCAGCACCGACTGCAAAATTGGAAGCGAGGAAAGCTAGGATTTTGGGATGATGGGTAAGATAGGGCAAAAAGTCTTCCGTACGAATACAGTAAAGAATGGTATCTTCAGATGATTTGGCTGTCAGTAAATAGGGAGACTCTGCAAGTAATGGTCGTATACCGAATACATCACCTTCATCACAATGATCTACCATTTGCCCGTCTTCTTGGTGAAGGTGGATAGCCCCTTCATTGACAATATAAAATACGGAAGGTGGCAACTCACCTATTTTAAAAAGTATGGTTTTGTCTGGTAAAAACTTAACCACCACATGGGATGAAATCTTTAGAATGGCCTCTTTTGGTAATAAATTAAAAGGCGGATATTCCTTTAGGAAATCATATACTCTATGTACTATTTCGTTTTTCATTGGACAAATATGAGAAATTTTATGGAAGTACAAAATGATCTTGGTCAGTTGAGGTTAAGGTTGATGTTAAGGTTGAGATTAAGGATAAGGCTAAGGTTGAGATTAAGGTTTAGGTTTAGGCTAAGGTTTAGGTTTAGGTTTAGGTTGAGAATAAGGTTAAGATTTTACAATTCCTAAAACAAAAATAGTAATATACGTATTTAAATATATACATTTGTATATTATTTTGAGCAAGTAACAAGAATGAATACACGTTTCGATATAGATTTCCTTGAAGATTCGACAGAGAAGTTGAAGGCTATCGCGCACCCAATACGATTCTTAATGGTAGATTTATTACACCAAGAAAAAGAACTATCCGTCACTGATATACATGAAAAACTAGATATAGAACAAGCTGTAGCAAGTCATCATCTGCGAATCCTGAAAAACCAAGATATCGTAAAAGTCAGTCGTGATGGCAAAAATTCTTTTTATTCTCTAGCCAATCCTGCTTATTATGATATTGTGAAATGTCTACTTCCTGCATAAAGACATTTATAAAGTTGGATTTTTTTATTACGCTAATTGACGCTAATTCCGCTAATTAATAATGTGGTTAAATTCGTGTAATTAGTGAAAATTCGCGTCAAACATATTTTCCACTAATTAACCCTAATTTCGCTAATTGTATATTGGAATTTAATTCTTGTAATTTATGAAAATTTACATCTAACTTTCTCATGTTAATCATACCACCACGAAACACCAACAAGAGTACAATATTTAATTTCGAATTCTTATTATACATAAAATAATATTCCTAATAAGTATTAATATTGCGGAAATTGATAATTTTTTATAAAAAAACAACAAATTAAGATACAACATATATACATATCTATATACATTCGCATTTAAATATCGATATATCTAGATTTGTTTATTTTAATTATCATTCAAAGCCAACAAAAATGAATACTTTCCATCTTAAATGTTTACTCTTTCTAATCATTGGCTGTAGCCAAATATCCATCAAAGCACAAGTAGCTCCTGCTGCGCCTGAAGAAGATCACTCATACAAACCACTCACAGTAAAGCTGAATGATACAGGGTCAAAATATGTGAGATTTATCATATGGCACCAACAATGGGCCCAAACTAGCAATCTTGCAGTAGAAGATTCAAAACTGCAAGTGACTTCTTTTGCTAGAAGGTCTAGGATACTAGCTTACGCACAAGTCTCTTCGCGATTTTTGATATTGACACACATAGGGTTAAATAACCTTACACCAGGCAATCTTGACGCACTAGGAAATGGAGGTAATGGTCCTCAGTTTTTCTTGCATGATGCTTGGACAGAGTTTAAAGTTATTCCTAAAAAATTCTACCTTGGTACTGGTTTACACTATTGGAAAGGTCTTACTAGATTGGCCAACCAAAGTACACTCAATTTTATGACTATGGATAACCCAAGACCTTTTACTCATTGGCATTCGCTCGGAGTGACTGATCAGTTTGCGCGTCATTTTGGTGTGTACGCTAAAGGTGAAATCGGAAAATTTGACTATCGTGTAGCAATTAATAATCCATTAAATCCAGCAAATGCACTTGGTGCAGGTAGAGATTTCGGTACTGAGACTAGCGGTCTGACATATAATGGATCTGCAAAACCTGATAAAGATGGAAAACCTACTGGCAATACGATAATCGAAGGATATTTTAGATACAATCTTTGGGATACAGAGTCCACAGTGTTGCCGTATCAAGTGGGATCATATCTTGGAAGTAAAAAAGTCTTTGGAATAGGAGCTGGATTTTTTGCTCATCCGAATGCTATGTACAGAGAATCGGATCAGACACATGAAAACGTATCCCATATTGCAGTGGATGCCTTTTTAGATATGCCATTGTCCGAGGGAGATTGTCTCAATGCTTATGCTTCCTTTACACAATTTGACTTTGGTGAAAAATATGTAAGTAGATGGGGCGGCACAGGTGGCGTGTTTTATGGACATATAGGATATAAGCCTAAGGGTTTGAAGTTTATGCCATATATAGCTCTTCAATCTGCCAATTATGATGGTTTTCAAGAACCGATTAATGGCCTAGATATAGGATTAAACTATTTCATAAATGGTCATAATGCAAAAGTAACTCTTGAATATCATCAAGTGACAGGAGACTTTCGAGACGTACCTGCGTCAGTCCAAGCAGATGGAAAGATGCAACAAGTCAGACTCCAAACACATATATTCTTATAATTTTCAATCATAACAATCACTTTTTTAAAACCTAAATTATTATGTCAAATAAAAATCTCAAGGACTATTGGAAGCGCAATCTGCTTTACCTAGTCGTTTTGCTCAGTATTTGGTTTCTGTGCTCTTATGGTGCGGGTATCATTTGGAAAGATTCTTTGGACAGCGTCAGATTCGGAGGCTTTAAGCTCGGTTTTTGGTTTGCTCAGCAAGGAGCTATGTACATCTTTTGTATTCTAATCTTCGTCTATGTATGGCTTATGAACAAACTAGACAAAGAGTATGATGTAGATGAAAAATAACTAGAAGCAAATATTTTTTTATAAAAACAAAATCAAAAAATCATGGATGTTAAAATGTGGACCTACCTCATCGTAGGATTAACTTTCGCACTATATATCGGTATTGCTATTTGGTCTCGTGCCGGCTCTACCAAAGAATTTTACGTAGCTGGTGGTGGTGTATCACCGCTCGCCAATGGTATGGCAACAGCTGCCGACTGGATGTCTGCAGCATCTTTTATTTCTATGGCCGGAATTATTTCATTTGCTGGATATGATGGCGCTGTTTATCTCATGGGATGGACTGGGGGATATGTTCTTCTGGCTCTATTATTGGCACCTTATCTTAGGAAATTTGGAAAATTCACAGTTCCTGACTTTATTGGTGATAGATATTACTCTAATACTGCACGCACAGTAGCTGTTATTTGTGCCTTGATAGTTTCATTTACTTATGTGGCTGGACAAATGCGTGGTGTAGGTCTAGTGTTTTCTAGATTTTTGGAAATAAGTATAGAATGGGGCGTAGTAGTGGGCATGGTCATCGTATTTTTCTATGCAGTATTAGGTGGTATGAAAGGTATTACATATACGCAGGTTGCCCAATATTGTGTATTGATTTTCGCCTATATGGTTCCAGCGATTTTTATATCTTTAGCATTGACAGGAAATGCATTGCCACAGATCGGTTTTGGTAGCACACTCAATGACGGATCGGGAGTATATCTGTTAGACAAACTCGATGGCCTCAATCAGGAATTAGGATTTGCGGCTTACACCGATGGGACCAAAAGCATGATAGATGTTTTTGCTATTACGTTTGCATTGATGGTAGGTACAGCTGGACTACCGCATGTGATTGTAAGATTCTTTACAGTACCAAAGGTAAAAGATGCAAGACAATCTGCTGGGTATGCACTACTATTCATTGCAATTCTTTATACGACTGCACCAGCTGTAGCTGCTTTTGCACGTACCAATATGATCAATACGGTAAGTAATAAAGAATATGCAACGATGCCAGAATGGTTCAAAAAATGGGAATTGACCAAGTTGATAAAATTTGAAGATAAAAATGGTGATGGCAAAATTCAATATCTCAAAGACAAGGAGACGAATGAACTTACCGTTGATAATGACATCATGGTATTAGCGAATCCTGAGATAGCGGGACTTCCTAATTGGGTGATCGCTCTGGTTGCAGCAGGAGGATTGGCAGCAGCACTTTCTACAGCTGCAGGGTTATTATTAGTCATTTCTACTTCCATTTCACATGATTTGATCAAAAAACAACTAAACCCAAATATCTCTGAGAAGAATGAATTATTGTGGGCACGTATCGCAGCTGGAGTTGCTATCGTAATAGCTGGATATTTCGGTATCAATCCTCCAGGTTTTGTGGCAGCTGTAGTCGCATTAGCATTTGGACTGGCCGCCGCATCCTTTTTTCCCGCCATTATTTTGGGAATTTTCTCCAAACGGATGAATATGCAAGGAGCAGTAGCAGGTATGATTGTAGGGATTACATTGATGATATTTTATATGTTGAAATTTAAATTCGGATTATTTGATGGTGGCAAAGATGCAGTAGCCGGGTTAGCAAAAAGCTGGTGGTTTGGCATCTCACCTGAAGGTTTCGGTACAGTTGCTATGTTGGCAAATTTTGCGGTAGCATGGGCAGTGAGTTTTATGACTCCACCACCACCTGCGCATGTACAACAAATCGTAGAAGACATCAGAATCCCAAGAGGAGCTGGGGAAGCTCACGCTCATTAATTGATATAAACCATGGACTTACGATCGGAATCGATCTCCTGTTCATTTTTATTGTTTTGATTGTTTCTTAAAAGATTCCGGTCGTTTTTTTTTGACAAAACTCATTTATAGTCGCCAGTGCTTTTACTGGCGGCTATTTTTATAAGAAAAAAAAATTGACAAATCAATTCTTTATAAAATTGTTTCGTTTTAATGAAACTTTTGCTATCTTTGTTTTAAATTAATTAATATGCGTTTTGATATTGTTTTCTTAAAGGAAGCATTTGATTTTCTTACAGGATTAGAACGCAAGCATTACGAAAAAATTCTTTATAATATTCGTAAAGCCCAAACCGAAAATGATCCTGAGTTATTTAAGAAGATAAATGATGATTTATGGGAATTTAGAACATTATACCAAGGGACTCAATACAGATTGATAGCTTTTTGGGACAAAACAACACAATCAGATACTTTAGTAATTTCTACCCACGGATTTATTAAGAAGCAAAGTAAAATACCAATAAAAGAAATCCATAAAGCAACACTCTTAAGAACAAATTATTTCAATAATAAAAAAAGAAATCCATGAAAACATACACATTGAATCAAGTCCAAGATGAGCTTATAGGGAAATTAGGTACACCTGAACGAGATCGTTTTGAGTATGAACTCCAAATGGACTTAATAGGAAAAGCAATCAAACAAACTAGAAAAGAACGTAATTTGACACAAGAAGAATTGGGTAAACTTATTGGTGTACAAAAGGCACAAATCTCACGTATTGAAAATAATACAAGTAATGTAACCATGGATACTTTAATGAGAGTTTTTGGTGCATTAAAAGCTAAAGTAAGACTTCAAGTAGAATTGCCAAATATAAATATAACCATAGGGTAAGAATAATTCTTTATTATATTATTTTGTACATCAAATAAAAAGTCAACCTTTAAATATAGTACAGTAGTGGTGAAATAAAATGAAAAATTTATCACCAGCATTATAAAAAATAATCATTCGGTAGTAATCGAAACAATTCAACAATTTTATCAATTCCACAAATCATCAATTCAAAAACATGAACCCAACCATTTCAAATATTTTTGTAGTCGTTTATGCGGCTTTGACACTCCTTGTACGGATCATGTTAGAACCACAATTGCAAGGACAATATCTCATTTCCATCGGAATGGGCGCCTTTTCTTTATTATTTTTATGGGCTCTTATTAAAAGTGGTTTTCTGCGACCTACTATTTTGGGACTGGATAAGTTTGGGCCTAAGAAGTAAAGATCTAGGAAAAAATAAAACTTTACAAAAAATATTTAATTTCAATTTTCTAAAAATATATGAAAAAAATAGCTTTAATTTGTAATCTTGAAATAATCTACAATGATTTTTTGATTATAAAGTTAATATATAATGATAAGAGAGTTTATTGCTGAACTTTTTCAAAAATTTGAAGATGCATGCTACGACTTTGATAGTGTGGAATATTGGAGTGCTAGAGACTTGCAAAACATTTTAGGATACACACAATGGAGGAACTTTAAGAATGTCATAGACAAAGCTAGAAAATCATGCCAAAATTCTGGAGAAAATGAAAACAACCATTTTGCTGACTTTAGCAAAATGGTTGAAATTGGAAGTGGAGCACAAAAAGATATTCAAGATATAGCTCTGACAAGATATGCCTGTTATTTGATTGCGCAAAACGGTGATGCTACTACTAAAGCTGAAATTGCATTTGCTCAGACATATTTTGCTGTACAAACTCGTAAACAAGAAGTAATTGAAAAACGATTATTGGATGTTGCGAGATTATCAGCACGAGAAAAGTTATCTCAATCTGAAAAAAAATTGTCGGGAATCATTTTTGAAAGAGGTATTGATAATAGAAGTTTTGCAACTATTCGATCTAAAGGTGACCAAGCTTTGTTCGGTGGTAGAACAACGAATGATATGAAGCGAATTTTGCAAGTTCCATCCAATCGACCATTAGCTGATTTTCTACCAACCTTAACTATTAAAGCAAAGGATTTTGCTACTGAATTGACTAGTCATAATGTTGTGGATAAAGACTTGAAAGGTGATTTTGATATAACTAAAGAACATATTGAAAACAATAAAGCCGTTAGAAAAATACTTCATGATAGGGGTGTAAAACCAGAAAAACTTCCTCCAGCTGAAGATGTTAAAAAAGTAGAAAGAAGATTGGAAAATGAAGCTAAAGAAATTTTAAAAGAAGTTAAAACAATACAAATAAAGAAAAAATAAACTTAACTACCATGATCCAAAAAAGGCGAGAATTAAGAATAGTGTTATTTGTGATAGGAATTTTGCTTGTCAATTTTCCTTTGTTATCTGTTTTTAATAAACCTGTTTTGGTTTTTGGTATCCCATTACTCTTTTGCTATATTTTTTTTTTATGGGCCTTCATCATATTCATGACTTATAGACTGTCAAAAAAACAACTCTAATATGGATGCAGGCATTGTCATACTAATCTCTTTATTATACCTGATATTATTATTTGGTATTGCGATTTATGGCAACAAGATGTCTAAAGCTGGCCAAAGCATTGTTAATAATCCACTGGTATATTCTCTTTCCTTAGCAGTGTATTGCACAGTATGGACCTATTATGGCAGTGTAGGTAGGGCTGCAGAGACAGGTTTGGGATTTGTGGCAGTTTATCTAGGTCCTACCATCATGGCACCGATTTGGTACATGGTCATGCGCAAGATGATTTTGATTTCCAAACAATTGAGAGTCACTTCTATAGCTGATTTTCTTTCATCCCGATATGGCAAAAGTACTTTTATCGGAGTAATCACTACGATCATATTGGTATTTGGCATCATTCCTTATATTAGTATCCAACTCAAGGCTATTGGTTATAGTTTTGATCTTATTACCAGTCAAAATAGCAGTAATGATTTTTGGGATTCTTCCACATTTTATAAGGACAAGGTTAATTATTTCACCATACTGTTAGCGGTTTTTACTATTCTCTTTGGTACACGTAGTTTGGACCCTAATGAACGACATGAAGGATTGATTGCAGCTATAGCATTCGAGTCCATTATCAAATTAATTGCTTTTCTGGCCGCAGGTATTTTTACTGTATACTTTTTGTATGATGGTTTAGCCGATGTATTTACTCAAGGAGCCAATAATCCTATCACAAGTCATTTAGTCACTTTAAAAACAAATCCTGCATCAGCTACAAATTGGTTTTGGGTCTTGGTATTGTCAGCAGTTTCGGTCATGTTTTTACCTAGACAATTTCACGTTTCAGTGGTAGAAAACAATAACGTTTCTTTTGTGCGACAAGCATCGTGGCTATTTCCATTATATCTATTTCTGATCAGTTTTTTTGTTCTTCCAATTGCTTTAGCTGGAAAATTATCATTGCCGACTGGGTCAGAGCCTGATATGTTTGTCTTGAGTCTGCCCTTATTCCATGGTCATGAATGGCTTGCACTATTGGTATATATAGGTGGGTTTTCAGCAGCAGCGAGTATGGTTGTTGTATCCGTCATCTCACTGAGTATCATGGTATCCAATAATTTATTAATGCCCTTTTTGCTCAAGACTCGGACAGCTGCTATTGAAGGTTATGCACTACTATCTGATCGATTATTGTATATCAGAAGGATGGTCATTATTGTCATTCTGTTTTTAGCATATGGATTTTACAAGTCTGTTAGTAGTAACTTTCCACTTGTATCTATCGGACTCATATCATTTACAGCTATCTTACAAGTTGCACCAGCAGTGCTAGGAGGTATGTACTGGACTCGAGCCAATA
>JBGSOH010000350.1:0-9477 GCA_041739205.1 Saprospiraceae bacterium | reverse complement strand
GAAACAGCACACCGTTTACAGCGAATGATATTCAATGGCCTACGAATACAACATTGAGTAATGCATGTATAAACAACATTGATCCTGATAATCTACCGCTTGCGAGTAGAAGACCAAGATACTTGAGGAATTTAGCATGTGCACAGTTAGCAGCTGATTATGAAGATATCGTCTTCAATTTTACAGAAGAAGCTTGTGCAAAAGTACTTAGAAAGTGGACAGTGATTGACTGGTGTCAGACTGTACCTGGTTTCCCATTGATCGGAACATGGACATCTACTCAGATCATCATGATTAATAATACGGTATTGCCGACAATAACAAAAGGATGTTCTACTTCTGATCTTACGATCACACAAGTAGGTGTATGTACTGCAAATGTGAAAGTAACAGCAACAGCTACAGATGATTGTACACCAGTGGACTTACTTAAGTGGACATACACAATCGATGAAGGTAATAATGGTAGCTTAGAAGTAGCAGCAGGTGTTGGCAGCAGCATAGACAGAAACTTCCCTTATGGTACTCATAAAATTACTTGGTCTGTAAGAGATGCTTGTAATAATGTAAGAACATGTAATAATATCTTCACGGTAGCTGACGATAAAAAACCAACGCCTTACTGTATCTCTGAAATCGTAACGGTTATCATGCCGACTTCAAAAGAAGTAACTATTTGGGCTTCAGATTTTGATCTAGGTGCGACGGACAACTGTTCTACAGGCAATCAGCTAGTATCTTCATTCTCTGCTACTAACAGAAATGATATTTCTAGAACATTTACTTGTGCTGACTTAGAAGGAGGTGCTTTTAAAGAGTTTACACTTGATGTATACACGATTGATGCGGCAAATAACAGTGATTTCTGTACCGTAAGATTGGTTGTTCAAGACAATGGTAACTCTTGTGGTAGCAATGTAAACGGCAGAGTAACTGTACAAGGTAATGTTTATACAGATGGTGGCGAGATGGTCCACGATGTGAAAGTAGAGCTTACTTCAGATCAAGCAGAGTTTCCTAAGTCAGCTAATACTGTTACCACTGGTAAATTCTCATTCGGTGAGTTGCCAATGTATGAAGATTATAGCATTCAAGCTGACAAACAAGATGATGCATCTAATGGTATTTCGACCCTTGACCTTGTATTAATCCAAAGACATATCTTAGGTATTGCAGCATTGGATTCACCATACAAAATAATAGCAGCAGACGTCAATAGCTCAGAAAAAGTGACTGCTGCAGATCTTGTAGAGTTAAGAAAAGTAATCTTAGGCATACAACCACAATTCAACAATAATAAGAGTTGGAGATTTGTAGATGTGGCACAGATATTTGCTGATCCTAAGGCGCCATTCCCTTTCAATGAGAAAATAGGTATGTTCAATCTTGATCATGATGTAGCGGGACTTGATTTCGTAGCTGTCAAGATAGGAGATGTCAATGGTTCGGTAAAAGCAAATGCAAAGTCTACAGTTGTCACTCCAAGAAGTAACGTCACATTACAAGCTGATGCAGTCAATGGAAAAAGTGGTGATATCGTAGATGTAAGCATTTCAGCTAACGACTTGCAACAAGTACTAGGACTTCAAATGACATTAGGATTTGATATAGCAAAAGCTGAATTAGTAGATGTGAAATCAAATAAACTAGCCCTTAAAGATGAGCACATTGGTTTCAATAATTTATCTGAAGGTATGTTGCACTTCAGTTGGAGTTCAATGGAAGCAGTCAACTTAAATGATCAATTATTGACATTACAATTCAGATTGTTGAGTGATGTGAAGGATGAAAACATCATCTCATTGCACAGAGCAAAACTAAGTCCTGAAATATATACAAACGAAGGTAATCAAGTATTGACACAGGGTGTGAAAATCGAAAGCAGAAATGTGGAAGCAACACAAACAGATAAGTTTGAATTGTTCCAAAACGTACCGAACCCTTTCAATACTTCAACGATCATAGGATTTAACTTGCCTATTGCAGAGCAAGTCACACTTAAGATTTATGACCTGACAGGTAAGCAAGTGTACCAGACCAAAGGCCAATATGCTAAAGGTTATAACACGATCAACCTAGAAGTATCTAATTTAAATCTAAATGGCGTACTGTACTATCAGCTTGACACGGAAAATTATTCTGCAACCCGTAAAATGATAGTCATAAAATAAATCGGATAAAGCGTGCAGTCTTGAAGAAAGACGAAGTTTTCGGGACTGCACACTTTCCGGATTTATATACAATGAAATCTTATCGATTTAATCAAATATTAAATTTTCATCCAATGAAAAGACCCAATTTTACACAAATTTCAAACCTGTTAAACGCTTTTTCAGGTTTCTTCAAGACGACCACGGTGGCATTCTCAATTGCCTTAACTCTTATACTTTCTTCACATTCCCTACAAGCTCAAGTTCAGGTAAACTGTAACAGTATTATGGCTTGTAATGATGATGTCCAAATATCACTTGATGATGATTGTTCGATGACTATCGAGCCTGATATGATCTTGGAAGCTCCTGCTTACACAGATGAATATTATGATGTAGAAGCTAAATTGCCGAATGGTACTACGCTTCCTTCAGTGGTGGTAGATACTTTTAATGGCCTGCCAGTAGTGAGACCTGTGATCAACAGCACACACATCGGACTTACCCTAAAGGTAAAAGTCAGCTTGAGAGGATGTGGTAACAATTGTTGGGGAAATGCTTCTATTGAAGATAAATTACCTCCAGTGATTTCTACTTGTCCATGTGAAGAAAGAATAACTTCAATTGATACGCTAGTTAGTGGAAGTACACCAACTTATGAAAGACCTTTTGGTTCTATTTGTACGGGTGGTGCAGGTGGCTATGCTACTTCAAATTATACAGTGGTACAGTTTGCAGTAGATGCTACAGGAATTGTGGATATTAATTTGGGTCAAACAAATGCCCTTTTCAATCTTTATGAAGGAAGTTTTAATCCTCTTGCACCTTGTACGAACTTATTGACTATGAGTACTAGAACTTTTTCTGGTAGTCTTAATGTAGGTACCAATTATTTTCTAGTAGTATCAACAGTTAGTATGATTCCTCCTGGGACTGTTACTGTTATCAATAGCTTAGATATCGACAATAGAGTAGGTAACGTAAAATCAGCTGTGAGTGCATCTATCTGTACCTTGGTATGTAATGGTGAATCAACTTTCTTAAATCAGACAGCAACAAATGCACAAAACAGACCTGTGTTTATTGATGGTTGTGGTGGAACACTTACTTACAAAAAAACAGATTTTGTGATGCCACAACTTTGTGCTGATGATTACGCAAAAATTATTAGAAGAGAGTGGACTGCTACAGATGCTAGTGGCAATGTATCAGGTGTAAAAACGCAGTTCTTTTATTTAGAAAGAGCGGATCTTGAAGATGTGGTTTGTCCAGTAGATTTTATTAGATCATGTGGTCTTCCATTTGCAACTTTACCAAATGGTGCTCCAACACCTGCTGTGAGTGGTCAACCATCAAATATATCTTGCCAGAATATTCAAGTGTACTATAATGATGTAGTTTTTGAATTGTGTGGTGCTGGTATAAAAGTATTCAGACAGTGGAACATCATTGACTGGTGTACAGGTGAAGACAAAGTATGTGCTCAGACTATCAAAATAGAAGATGATGTAAGACCAATAATTACTTGTCCTGCGGATATGGTTTCACCACTAGATAGTAAAACAGTTGCTTCAGTATTATTAACAAAAAGCTCTTCATGTACAGCTGATTGGTCTGTGATCGCTCCGATCGTAATATTTGACTGTTCAGCTACGACATGGACAGTGGCATTCAAAAAAGCAGATGCTCTTGGAAATGATCCTGGACCATCTACACCATTCACAACTGTAGAAGGTGATACAAGAGTGACAGGAACATACCCTAACTTTACCATCATCAACTTACCTTTAGGTAGAACTTGGATCAGATATACTGTGACAGATGAGTGTGGAAACTCAACAGATTGTTTTACAGAAGTAGACGTAGTAGACAGAACTCCTCCAACAGCAATTTGTGAAGGCACTACAGTTATTTCATTAGAAGATAGTGGATGGGCTGAATTATATGCAGAGTCACTTGATGATCACAGTAATGACAATTGCGAACTTGACAGATTCGAAGTGAGACGTAAGACAACCACTTGTCCTGGATATGCTTCAGATCTAAACTTCGGTCCTAAAGTGAATTTCTGTTGTTCAGATATTACACCAACAGGAGCAACTGTAACAGTTATCCTAAGAGTGTATGATAAAGCTGGTAATTTTAATGATTGTGAAACAACCGTTAAAGTTCAGAATAAACGTAAACCAGTGATCACTTGTCCTACCAATAAAACATTGACATGTGGTGATACTAGAATAGCTGGTTTTGCTGCAAACAATACTACATTCTTTGATACCACATTCTTCGGAAAACCAACGGTAACAGGTGTTTGTGGTAACCTTACAGTAAACAGTAGATTGATTTCAAATGGGTTGAATTCATGTGGATTCGGAACTGTAGTGAGAGAGTGGTTTGTCATCAGTGACCCAACCGTATTCTGTAGACAAACACTTACTGTTACAGCTCCTATATTCAATGCAAATAACATTGTGTTTCCAAGTGATATCAGCATCAATTCTTGTAATATAGATGACGCAACACCAGAAGTATTGAATAGCAAACCTATCATTACTACTACAGCTTGTACTCAGATAGGAATTTCTCACACAGATCAAGTATTTTATGAAGTGCCAGATGCATGTTTGAAAATATTAAGAACTTGGAGAGTGATTGACTGGTGTACTTATAACAACGTATCAGGACCAATCTTTGAGAAAACGCAAGTGATCAAATTGAAAGGTACAGATGCACCTAGATTTACATCAGGTTGTACTACTAGAACAGTAGAAACTGACCCAACAAGATGTGATTCAGAAGTTACATTTGTGGCTACAGCTGAAGATGCATGTACAGACGAAAATGAGTTGAAATATACATGGACTTTAGATATCAATAAAAATAATACTATTGATGCATCAGGTACTGGTAGCACATTCACAAGAACACTAGAAGTAGGAACACACAGAGTAACTTTTGTAGTGACAAACAGATGTGGTACATCTTCTACTTGTGCTTATGATGTGGTGGTCAGATCAACTAAAAAACCAACACCTATTTGTCTAGGAGAAGTCGTGTGGGTAATAGATGCAGATGGTTCCACAGAAGTATGGGCTAGTGACTTTAACCTTAAGAGCACAGGAGCTTGTGGTAATGATGCAAATCTAAAATTCTCATTCAACGCAGCTGGTAATCAACCTGCTAGAGCATTTACTTGTGCAGACATACCAAATGGTCAAGTAGCAAGAATACCATTAAAAATGTATGTGATCGATGCAGCGGGTAATAGTGATTTCTGTGATGTAGTATTAATACTTCAAGATTCACCACTTACTAATGCTTGTACTGATAATGCAGGATTATTACCAACCGTTGCAGGTAGAATTACTACTGAAATGGCAGAAGGTATCGATGGTATCGAAGTTGAACTTGTAAATATGGTAAGTTCAACAGAAATCACAGATATGACTAAAAATGAAGGTCAGTACAGATTGACAGGTGTAGATGTTTTTGATCCTAAATCAATAGGTGCTTACAAAAATTCAGACATATTGAATGGTGTGTCTACCCTTGACTTAGTATTGATTCAAAGACATATCTTGGGTGTACAAGCGATAACTTCACCATATAAATTATTAGCAGCAGATGTTAACAATTCTAGAAGCATCACCGCTAGTGACTTGGTAAATTTAAGAAAATTGATCTTAGGTGTAAGTACTACATTTGACAATAACACTTCATGGAGATTTGTACCTACAGATTATGTATTTGCTGATCCTGCTTTCCCATTTGACTTCCCGTCAAAGGTTAATCTTGATTCACTATTCGAAGATAAAGCAAATGTGAACTTTACCGCTATCAAAGTGGGTGATGTGAACAATAGTGCTTTAGCGAATGCAAGTAGCAGATCTACAGAAAGCAGATCTCAGAATGCTCTTTTCGTAGCAGATGAGATGTCTTACAACACAGGTGATGAAGTATCATACACTGTAAAAGCAGGTGATGTTATGGAAATCATGGGTGCACAGTTTGCGCTAGATTATGATGCAAATGTATTGAGTTTCGTAGGTGTAGAAGCAGGTGCGCTTGCAATTACTTCACAACATATGAACTTATTAAATACTGAAAACGGAACGATCGCAGTGAGTTATGATATCGCTCGTGGTCAAAGTATCGCAGCAGATGCAAATCTATTCACAATCAAATTTAAAGCATTGAGAAGTGGAAACACTAAAGAGATCAGCTTTAACGATGATGTGTTGAAAGCAGAATTGTACGAAACAGATGCTACCATTAGACCATTAAGCCTTCAATCAAGAACAGAAGGTCAGTCAGGTATTCAGAATGTACTTTACCAAAACGAACCGAATCCATTTAAGGATTATACCAATATCTCATTCGAATTGGCTAAGCCATCGGCTGCTATTGTAAGAGTTTTGGATGTAACTGGTAAGGTAGTGTTCACATCTTCAAATGTGTACGAAAAAGGATACCACGTAATAAATATAGCAGGTAGTTCATTAGGAACATCAGGTGTATATTACTATCAGATCGAAGCAGGAGACTTTGTCTCTACCAAAAAGATGATTTTAATCGAGTAATGTGTTTATAAAAATGATTCTGGGTTTTTTCAAACCGGATATGGCAACATATCCGGTTTTTTTATTGTTACCAAAATGGTTTTCAGACATAAAATAAGTACATGCAAGCATATATCATCAAAGAAATAAATCAACCACCTTTCAAAACCGAAGTAGCTATTCCTGTGCCAAACGAACACGAAGCTTTGGTCAAAATATCTGCTTCTGCACTCAATCATAGAGATGTATGGATCACCAAAGGTCAGTACCCTGGGATAAAACTGGGAGCTATCATGGGCGCAGATGGCTGTGGTACTTGGGAAGGAAAAGAATATATCATCAATCCAGGATTAGATTGGGGAGATGATGAAGCTTACCAAGCGCTAAATTTTAGGGTATTAGGTGTACCTGATGATGGTACGTTTGCAGATTATATTTGTGTACCCAAAAAATACTTGCATGAAAAGCCTAGTTTTTTAACTGTAGAAGAAGCAGCTGCTTTGCCACTAGCAGGAGTGACTGCTTATAGGGCTTTGGTAGTGAAAGCTCAACCTAAAGCTGGTGATAAGGTCCTGATTTCAGGCATAGGTGGTGGTGTGGCTTTGTTTGCCATGCAGTATGCGATAGCACTTGGTTGTGATGTATATGTGACATCAGGTACAGAAGACAAGATAGAAAAAGCCATATCACTAGGTGCTAAAGGTGGTTATCTATACCATGATGTGGAATTGCCTAAAAAACTGATGGCAGATATAGGTGGTGTAGATGTGGTCATAGATAGTGCAGGTGGGTCAGGATTTAACAACTTAGTAAAAGTGTGTAATCCTGGTGCAAGAATATCTTTTTATGGGGGATCATTGGGGAAGATAGATGGCCTTAATCCACAGTTGATTTTCTGGAGACAGATTTCTCTTTTGGGCAGTACTATGGGTTCAGACCAAGATTTTGTCGATATGTTAGCATTTGTCCATAAATACAAGATCCGACCTGTCGTAGATGAAGTTTTAAGTTTTGACGATTTGCCTTTAGGATTTCAAAAGATGGAAGCTGGCAAACAATTTGGTAAAATAGTTTTTAAACACAACTGACAAATAATCAAAAGATGACAAAGTTAAGTGTAAATATAAATAAAATAGCGCTCATCAGAAACTCTCGTGGTGCCAATTATCCTGATCTGGTAAAGGTTGCTTTAGATTGTGAAGAGTTTGGCGCTCAAGGTATTACGGTACATCCACGTCCCGATGAAAGACATGTGAAGTATGCTGATATTCCTGTGCTCAAAGAAGTAGTGACTACTGAGTTTAACATCGAAGGTTATCCATCAGAAGATTTTCTGGAGATGGTTATTAAAAACAAACCACATCAATGTACTTTGGTACCCGATTTGCCTGGGGCACTCACATCAGATAATGGTTGGGATACGATCACACATGCTATATTTCTAAAAGACGTAGTTAGTAGATTGCAAGATGCAGGTATAAGAGTGAGTTTGTTTATAGATCCTGTATCGGATAGGCTTTATGCTGCCAAAGAAACTGGCGCAGAACGTATAGAGTTTTATACTGGTCCATATGCACATGACTTTGGTACAGACAAGGCTAAAGCAATGGCACCATTTTCAGAAGCAGCCGTTATCTGTCAAAAACTTGATTTAGGCATCAATGCGGGCCACGATTTGAATCTAGATAATCTCAAATACTTCAAACAACATGTTCCTGGACTACTTGAAGTATCTATTGGTCATGCGGTGGTTTGTGATGCTTTGTATTATGGTTTGAAAAATACCATTCAGATGTATTTGCATCAGTTGGATTAAGGTTCTATTTAATATTTCTCAAAAGGATTGTATATATGCCAATTTTTCTTTGAATAATTATATCTAAAAATATGATATGAAAAGTATGGTATTCAATTTCTCGTTCCTGTTTCAAATTAATTTTGTGAGTTAACGGTATCCAATTTACTTTAGCTTCTTCACTTTGAAATATGTTTTTAAGACATATTTTACCATTTTTAAATTTTATCAAAAATGATATTAATTTTCACATATATTTAAACCATGAACTAGAGTCTTGCATTGTCGCTCAAGCCGCGACGGGCTTTTACTTTTTTGCATTGCCAAAAAAAGTAAACAAAAAAGGCTAGTTCCGCTAAATCGCTCCGCGTACCGGAACGGCCACGCTTTTTACAAACTACCTTAAGGTTTGGTATTTAGCCCATGTTTTAGCCAATTTTTGATCTGAAATTTAATATAAAAGCAAAGTTAACAAAGTAGAATTAAGCAGTTATACCAGTTTAAGTGAATCAAAACTAAATATAGTTAAAAAAATCAAAGATGGCATCTCTACCCTTTTACCCGACAAACTTTCAGGTTTTGTTTCAATTGGTCTTAAAGACATAAATTTAATTTCTAAATCAGACTTATTAATAATTGATGATTTAGAAAGAAGGCATTCAGGCTTAACCATAGAAGAAATATTAGGTTTTGTGAGTGTTTTTTACACAGAACTTAATAATATTAAGGTTTTAATTGTTGCAGACGAGGAAAAACTATTAGAAGGTTTGTCTGGTGATGAAGAAAGAACAAAATACAATACGATAAAAGAAAAAACAATATATAGAACTATCGATTTTGATGAAGACTTAAAAGGGCTTTTGACAAGTATTGTGAATCAAGTGGACAACGAAAAATTCAAAGAATTTTTACTTGAAAAATCAGAATTTATATTAAATCGATGCAAAGTTTATGAAGAGAAAAATCTCAGGAC
>JBGSOH010000335.1:0-17758 GCA_041739205.1 Saprospiraceae bacterium | reverse complement strand
ATCCTGATCAGCCAGAATATAGCGTCACTGTAGCCATTCCTGGCCTATACTTGAGTGCTGGTAATATCAGCAATACTAGTTGTTCTGTTTATGTAAAAATGATGTGTGGATGTCCCGTTACCATGGGTCCACCTGCTTCATTATGGCCTGCTGATGATTTTACGGTATTTGCGAATGTATTGGACAATGCAGGAAATACGACATCTTATCTTTTAACCTACGATCCATCACAACCAACAAATTCACTTTTTATCGTTAACTTTGATCCACCTTTAAAATCGGATATAAAGACCGTAACATTTAGTGCCATTCAAAAAAGTACAGGCAATTATGGTTTGGTTCAGGTATAGGTTTAATAAACATTTAGGAATTTTAAATACATTTAATGAATTTATTTATTGATTAATTGGAAAAACCGAAAGTGTATCGTAGGTTTGTTGTGGAAATTAGAAAGTTGTGCTCAATTAGAAATAATGAAAATGGAAAGAATCCAAATAATATTCCTCTTAGTAATAACATTGAACATAACAGCTTGTGGACAATCACAAGTAGAGAAATCCGAGAAAGGAACTGAGGAATCGACTGAGTGGAAATCACTCAGCGGGGATAAATATGAAATAAACCATCCTTCAAATTGGGAAGTTGATAAAAGTGGACAAATAGGACCGAGTTTCTTCTTGCTTAGTCCATTAACCAACGACTCAGATAAGTTCAGGGAAAATGTAAATTTATTAATTCAAGATTTAACCGGATACGATTTGAATTTAGACCAATATGTTGAAATATCGGAAGGTCAAATCAAGACTTTGGTAACGAATGGAAAAATCATTTCAAGTAAACGACAAAACAATGAGAAACAAGAATATCACAAGATGATTTATACAGGAAAACAAGGAATATATGATTTGAAATTCGAACAATATTATTGGGTAATTGACAAGCAAGCATTTGTGCTTACTCTTACTTGTGTTGAAAATGAATTTAATAATTATCAAAGTACTGGTGAGAGAATCTTGAACAGCTTTAAATTAAAATAAAAACTGAGCACAGCAATGTGTAAATTTTTCATTGTGGCTAAACGCTACTACGCCATTTACACTAAGCGTTGTGCGTCATTTTGAAATATACAAATCGTGAAACACACTAAACTGATCTTATTACTAACTTTTTTAAGTTCGTGTTCAACGAATAAATCAGTTGTTGGATTATATGGAAAGTGCGGAAAAAGTTACTTTGCTTGCACTCAAATTGAATTAAAAGCTGACAACACTTTTGAATATTTTATTTTTATGGATGTTGGTGGCGGAAATATTATAAAAGGTACTTGGAATAATATTTCGAATGATACAATTGTTTTAAACACATACAACCAACCAGAAAATTTAAAAACAACTTATAAAGGAATAATAAATGCAGAATTAAATGGAAAAGTTAGAATAAAGATTTCTGACAAAAATGGTGTTCTTGGATTTGTTAATGTTCAAATAAACGATAAAGAGCTTGGAATTGCTACGAATGAGAATGGAATTGCTGAATTTGAGACTAAATCGTTAAAAAATGTTCATTACAACTTTTTAGGACAAGAAGAAACAATCGAAATTGATAACTCGAATTATAATGATATTGAAATTCTGACAAAGGATTTAATTATAGCAACCCCAGAATTTCTAACTGATTATAAAATTGTAGTAACCGGAAATAAACTAATAATAGATTCTAAATATATTTATAAAAAAACAAATTTGACGAACAAACAGTGGAACTAAAAAAAAGAACGCACAACAGGCGTTTGGCATAAAAAAAGAATAAAAAGTAGACTCAAAATTAAAAACATCCCAATAACCCAACGCTTAAACAATCTAATACGTCATTAAAATAAAAAATCAAAGAAATGAAAACTAAAATCCTTATATTCTTGTGTGCAGTACTATGTTTTAGTTCTTGTCAAAAAGAAGAAAACCCAAAACCCAATGTACCTAAATCTTTAACATTTGACGCAGATGAAAACGGGGTAGATGACTTCCAAATTAGGTATATCGATGATGCAATTATATATTCCCCCACAACTTCAGAAGCAATCTTATGTTATTTTGAAATATTAGGTAATAACGAAATATTGAATAAAATAGAAGCACCGTTTCTATTCCTAAAAGATGTAACTGAAATAAAAAAAGATGTAGCTGATCCATTTTATTGGCAAAAAATAAATGCACAAATTGCAAGTTTGGAAAACAATTATAAAAATGGTTGGGGATCCACTTGGAAGATAGCTAGTAATGGTGTTCAAGATAATTATCTTATCGGAATCAAATTAAACAATATAGCCGAAAGTAAAATTGGTTGGATCAAAATAACCATTGATAATAATACTGGTCAAGCTAAAATAGTTGATTCGGAAGTACAGTAGGTATTGTAAGAGATATTTTTGATGAGAAACTACTCAACAACCTAGATTAATGTGAAGAATGCAATAATTCGAATGTTCACTCCAACCATAAAATGAGTAAGTTCAAAAGTTTACCTTAAAACTATACTTTTGAATTATTTGAAGCGTTATAACTCAAAAAAAAGATGAACAAGGCCATCAAAACAACCTTACGCATCGGAATATTAGCAATTCTGATTATCCCATTTATGTTGATCTTGTTGGTCAGATTTACCGGTGGAACTATTAGTGGCGGGGATAAGATTATACTTGGATATGATGAAGATAAGGGTAGATTTCAATTTTTTGAGCAAAAAAGCTACCATCTGAACGGTATAGACGGACCATATATTATTCGAGATACTATCATACGAATTACCAAAGACAATAAAATTCAAAAAGAACTTTTAAACCAAGATTCCATATTGGTATTAGTGCAGAATATTGATATGGATAGTTTTTATGTTAATATAAGAAATGAAAACCAAACACCACTTCATGAATATCAAATGCCTTCTAAACTAATTACCATCTCTGATATTGAAGGGAATTTTGATGGGTTTAGTAGCTTTTTACAAGCAAATAAAATTATAGATGACCATTTTAATTGGATATTTGGAGACGGTCACTTAGTCCTTTTAGGAGATTTTGTGGACAGGGGAGAAAATGTCATAGCTACTCTGTGGTTGATTTATAAACTTGAAATTGAAGCAGAAAAAAGTGGCGGAAAAGTTCATTTCATCCTTGGCAATCATGAAATTATGAATATTCAGGGCAACTTTAAATATGCTAAAGACAAATACAAAAAAATAGCTACAGAAATCGGAGGACTTGACGAACCAAAAGAAAATTATAAAATACTGTTTTCTGAAAATTCATTTCTTGGTAGATGGCTTCGAACAAAAAATATCATTGAGAAAATAGGAGAATATATATTTGTTCATGCAGGACTTTCACCTGAAATACTTCCCCAAAACCTAGAAATAGAAGAGATGAATAAAGAAGTCCGTCAAAATATAGACCAAAACTTATACAACAATCCCAATGATAACAAAAAAGCAAGCTTTTTAATGGGTCCTAAAAGTCCATTTTGGTACCGTGGCCTAGTAAGTGACCATAAGGATTATCTTAAGATTACGCATGATGAACTTTCTGATGTTCTACTCAGATACAAGGCAAGTCATATGGTTATCGGGCACACGATTGTTGATGATGTTTCAAAAGATTTTGATGGGAAAGTGATTAGAATTGACGTGAAACATGGACAAGAAAAATATAGTAAAGAAACGAAAGGCATCCTCATAGAAGACGGAAAAATTATGGCCGTAGATGGAATAGGTACGAGATTTGAAATGTAAATGGATACGGTATGCCAATAATTAATTAATCTATAAAAATGAAAATGTATTTAAAACTTGTTATTATAGATATCAAAATTTCTTCTTACACATAAATTTTGATTGTCACTAAAGAATAACTTAAAACTTCTACATAAAATTATCATTAAACTAATCTTGAAAATCACCGTTATAATCTTCAATAAATAAATGCTAAATCAACATCACCTATGATCAGAGTCTTAGTATTAGTATGCATAATCACCCTTTTTATTTCTTGCAAAACTACACAAAAGGAGAAATCAAAAACGGAAGTATTACCAGATTCCCAAGAAGTAATCCATGAAAATTATGAATTGAGTAAACCCACGGAAGACATTTCAAACGTATTAGTCCTTTTTGGTGGTTATCCAGAAAAACCTGAAAATATAAAACGAGAATTCACAATACTTGATATTACAAAGGAAAATAATATTGCAGTTTTGTACATGAACTACCATCAAAAACTATGGCTTGAAGATGATGAAAAACAAAAACTGGCATCACTGCTACAAAGTATATTTGTAGAAAATAAACTACCTACAAAAAACATTTTCATTGGTGGCTTTTCCAGCGGTGGGAATGTATCATTGCTTATTAGTTCATTTCTTATGGAGCATAAAGAATTCAATATAGCGCCCAAAGGTGTTTTTATAATTGATTCGCCTGTAGACTTAATGGCGCTTTACAAGAGTTCTGAGAAGAATATAAAACGTAAATTTTCAGAAACATCCGTTCAAGAAAGTACTTGGATCATCGAAACATTAGAAAAGCGGTTTGGACATCCGAATAGCAATCTATCAAAATATGAAGATTATGCCGTTTTTACTTCTCAAAGCAATAACATTGATAACCTAAGCAGCTTAAAAAACACCAAAATAAGACTGTATACAGAGCCAGATACCTTATGGTGGAAAACAAATAGGATGGCAGATTATGACCAAATGAATGCTTTTTACATCAAAAAATTGCACGAACGTCTGAAAGCATCAGGATTTGACCACATCGAATACATACCAACAATAGACAAGGGCTATCGTGCCAATGGTGTCAGACATCCACACAGTTGGTCGATCGTCGATAAAAATGAATTGGTGGAATGGATGAAGGATTAAAAACTCTGTTTTAAACAATAATTTAATGCAAGCTGTTAAAAAAAATATGGCAGATAGGTTAACACCCAAAAGTCAACCATTACAACAAGTACAACAATTAACAAGTTAAAAAATGAGTGACAGACCAAAGCTTAAAATAGAATTAACAACGTTTGACAAAATATTGGAAATTTTAGGTTGGATCTTCATAATAGCTTTATGGAGTATACCGATCATAAGTTACAACCAATTGTCTGACATCATTCCGACACACTTTAACTTAAAAGGGGAAGTAGATGGTTATGGGGAGAAGTGGACGATTTTTTTAGTTGCAAGCATTGCTACCATATTATTTTTGGCAATGTCCTACCTCAACAAGTTTCCACACAGATTTAATTATCTCACTGTCATCACTAAAGACAATGCCCTCAGACAATATACTATTGCGACAAGGGTGATTAGATTTTTGAAATTACTAATGTTAGCGATTTTCCTCCTTACCACCTACCAAACAATAAAACAATCAAACAAAAATACTGATGATTTGGGACTTGAAGATAAAAGCGATGAAAATTCTGAAACTTCTATAAACAGTTGATTTAATTTTAGACTGTATGCATTTGAACCATTCCTTTTGTTCCAATAGAGAAAAATCTCTTTCCTGTCATTTTGTGCACTGAAAGTCCAAATTATTTTTTTAGCCACTCTTCTATCTCATTGTTTGCATCATCTGATGTTAGATATTTCCCACTTTCTATTTCTTTTAAAGAATTCATTATTTTAGCTTTTTGCATATCAGAAAAAATAAATTTTTCTTCATCAGTTGGAATTTCAATGTCAATAAGTCTTGTAGCTTCCATCAACAAATTTTTATCTTCTATTTTATTTATCTTATCAATAAGCTTTGACTTGAGTTCTGTTGTTTGCATCAGATCATATTTAAAGTTTAAACAGTTTAACAAATAAAATAGTTTCATATACGCATAATGGTTGTATGTTATGAGTGGCATTTTTTGTCCAAAATTTTCAAGGTATTATTATATCCACAATTAAAATTTATGAAAAACAAAATAGTTATTTCAATATTGATTTCATTATTCTCAATTCAGCTTTTTGGGCAAGTTTTTCCTAACCATGAGATTTATCCAAATACAAAAATAGTAAAAAGAAAATCTCATAATGGTTCTGGTGGCAAAGGGTATTGGAGTATAAAAACCATAGATTCAATTGGAAGAGTTGTGAACATTAAATCATACAATAAAAGAAGACTTCTAAGTGAAGAAAGTATTGCTTACGATACGTTAAACAATGAAGTTCTTTCTATAAGCAATTACGATATTAACAGGCCTAACAGTGTAGATACCAACTGGACACGTAGCTACCAATACGCTAAAAATGACATCATCCGACAAACAACCATTTATTATAGGTCCAAAGATTCAACTGTATTAGCTTTGCAAAGTAAGCCTAATGATTCTACTTTTTTCTACTTAGAAACATCATACCACTTCAGAAAAGATCAAATGAGACATTGGAAAAATGAAACGGAATACCAAATAATAAAAAACAAAAACAATCAAATCATAAAATGGGTGGCTACAAATCTTCTTTCTGGAAGAAAAGAAATGCAAGAGATTACCTATTATCCTAACGGTAATAGAAAACGGAGAGTCATCAAACACGTTCCAGAATATGAAATTGATTTCATCTATGTTGGTGGACCTGGTGCCGATGATCAATCCTGGGAATACACTTACGATAGCAAAAATCGTATAAAAAAAATGTACACCATTGTTGAAAATAAAAAATTCAAAATTGCTACGTACTCATACGATTAATAACAGCCAACTTTCTTAATACAGACATCAATCGTCAACATAAAGATAAAACTAAAAAAAACACAATGTCCTACCCTATTAAAATGAAAACTAAAACATACATTTACGTTTAGAATCAAAACACTTTTAATATGGTCTCATTTACAAAAGATAATTATAGACGTCAAATGGTTATCTTATCATTTTGGACTTTATTTATTTCAAGTCTAGCTATTGGATCTTACCTTCCATTAAATGCACAAATCGTTAATACTCAAAGGTCAGGCTTCACTTGGATTTCAACAGAAAACATAGCAGACAAATCCTTTGGTTCTGGTTATACCATGTATAGTGCAGCTTACCCTGCTTTTAGAAAGTACCCTGGACCCAATGATTTTCAGACGGGACTTAGTAGTTCTTGGCTCACGCCACAAAAAACAGAAAATAATCCCAATCAATATTACAACACCATCGAAGGTGGTTTAGGATGGTGGCACGATACTCGTTTTGGCACCAAAGTACCTAAGTTTATCATGGGTGGTGTCTCAAAAGATTTTTATGCTTGGGCCAATGGACCTGGCGCGGGCAGAAGTGAGTCCTTGCCCAATGGACAGAGAGACTGGAGCACTCCTGGTGGAAAATATGGTGTAGCGCAATTGTCCAATAGACTACTTTGGGCGCCTGATGGATTGAATATGGCGCAAAGTCTAAATGGTGAATTACTTGGATATGGTTACATTCCTTTGCCACTGACAGACCCAATCATCAATACTAACGGCACAAATGTTAAGACAGGCAATCAATGCTGGACTTTATTTTTAAATACGACCAATTTCAAAGGACCTGCCACTTTCTTTTTACCGACTTTTTGGTCAGAACCTGTATTGTTAGACCCTAGTTTAGAAGGTCTATTCCTAGATACTAGGCCTTCCGAACCCAATGTAGGATTCGGTATTGAGCATGCTGGTTCACCTGCACTCGTCAGTAAAGATGGTAATGGAAAATCGTATGCAAAAGTAGAAGGTCTACAATTTCCAGCTAATAATGAAGACAATGCCATCCTGCTAAATCAAATTTCGGTGTACTCACCAGATGCTTTGTGGAATGACTTAAATTCATGGTTTAATGGCGGACCTGCCGTATCTCCAGGTATTAATAAAGCAGGTGTGATGGATGTTTCTTTTGTCAATAATGGTGGCGCCATGGCCGCAGAAATCAACGACAAACCCATCAATCTGAATTTCATGAACAATGTCCAGCAAAACAAAAACAATATGGGTTTTGAATTTGATCTGAATGTAGTGCAGAAAAAAGATAATAACTTCATACTACCACAATATTTTAAACTCGATGATAATGATCGATGGCAAGCTATTAACGATGAAGACGTACCCTCATCAACAAATTTATTGACGACTGCCGTTCCTTCATACCCACGGCCTGATCTTACTTACTTGACACCTATGGAAGCGGACTGTCATTGGCAAGATCCAAATGGTCCGTGGAAAAGCCCAGGACCAAGTGCAGGACCATTCACAGCTGACCTCGGTGATGGCACCACGGTCACATATTATTGGTATCGTTTTGTAGATCAACCTGCAATCATTCATGCAAATCTCCCTGAAGATATACGTACAAAGCTACAAAACAGAGTAGAATTGCTTCACACCAACTGGAGTCATACAGATGAATACTTAGCACCACCTTCAGTAGGAAAAATAGCTACCCTAGATCCAGCTGCCATCATACAGCCACCAGCAGGTCTCGAGATTGGTTATGTGCCGATCGTAACTAGACAAGAAAAGACACAGAAAAAGGTCAGGGTTTTTGTCCTAGCAGGACAATCAAATATGGAAGGTTATGGCACCATAGAAGATGCTGAAAATGATCCCGGAAGCTTGGTAGATGTGATACAAAATGACAGCACTGGCCTATGGTCGGCTATAGGAAAACCCAATGAGTGGACCACTTTGGATGATGCTTACATATATTTTGATAGAAGCGAAAGCTTGGTAAAAAACAATGTGACCGTAGGTCAAGGTGCTTATGAGAGTTTAATAGGTCCTGAATTAATGTTTGCCCATCAGCTAGATCAATATTATGAAGACCCTATCCTAATCATAAAAACCGCTTGGGGCGGAAAGAGTCTATCGGAAGATTTTCGTCCACCATCCGCAGGTGGTACTGTTGGTCAATCTTATTTAGACATGATCCAAAAGGTAAAAGAAGTGACCCAAAACTTAGGAACTGAATTTCCACAAATAGGTGAGACAGATTTTGAGATCTCAGGATTTGGATGGTTTCAAGGATGGAATGATGGAGCTTCAGAAGAATTTCTGAATACATACGAAAGCAATTTGTACCATCTAGTCGATGACATACGCAAAGACCTGAATGTACCTAATCTACCAGTTATTGTAGCAAGTACAGGTCAAGGTGGATTCGAACAAATAAACGATTCGTGGGTACAAAGCATGCAGAATATAGTGGCTGTAGCTCAGCAAAGTGTAGGTTGCAATGATTCTATCTATGGTGGAAGTCTTGGTTTTGTCAATACCAAACCATTTTATATAAACCTATCTGCCTCACCCGAAGATGCCATTTATCATTACAATAATAATGCATCCACCTTTCTTAATGTAGGCAAATCCATGGGCAATGAAATGATTAAAGCCATCAATGACATGGCATTTTGTTATGAAGATTGTTCATCTCCAGTATCGCCAGGTATTGTGTCCATAGGCAATAGAGTATGGAATGATCTAAACCGTGATGGTGTCAACGACCCTGATGAGCCAGGCATCCCAAGTGTTTCTGTAGTGCTTTGGTCTGATCCTGATGGTGATGGCATTCCTGACTGGCAGGGATTCAGTGGTGTACAGGTAACGGATGAAAATGGATATTATCGTTTTTCTGGTTTACAACCTGGTAACTACACCGTATTTATTTGGCAAGTTAAAAATTGGGGACCAGGAGAACCATTAGAAAATTTTGTATCTACCAATGGTTTTGAACCCAACGCAGACAATGATGTGGATGGAGACAATAACGGTTTTGGCAATCCTTTATCTGATATTTTTTCTGGAATAGTGACCTTAACATTAGATGGTGAGCCACTCCAAGATGGTGACCCTATCAATTGTTATTTTGATTACGATGGTAGTGGTAATAATTCTGTGGACTTCGGTTTTTACAATCCATTGGTAAGTTCGACAAATGAAGGTCAAACAAGTAACGACCAAAATATTAAGATCTTTCCAAATCCAGTGTTAAATACATTTACGATCCAAAGCGACATAAGTCTGCACCACATAGAAATAACAGATGCTTATGGTAAATTGATCCAAAATATGAATACAAATGATAATTCAATCTCTGTAGATGTTTCCACTTTTCCAGTAGGAATGTATTTTATTAGAACGATCAATAAGTCTCGTCATCATGATAAAATGTTTAAAATAGTGAAGTTATAGTTTGTAAAAATTAAAGTTTAGTAATCGATCCGATGTCTTTGAGCCATTAGAAAGTACCGATGAGACTCAATGTTTATGGTAAACATGTAAAAGCAACCTTTACCTTTTAAATTTGCATTAAAATCGAAAAACAAAAAACGGTATGAAGACATCTCATGTACATCTTTCTATCATGTTTTATAGCCATTATGTTATTTTCTCCTTTTATAATATGAAGTTGGCTGGAAAATTGTACAGAAAAGTTATTCATGGCGTGAAATTCCAAAAAATGATAGCAAAAAACAAACTCATATCTGTAAGCAAACATACAAATATAGGGCATAATGGGTGATGCTTTACTAAAACAAAACTTGTTGAATCTATGAATATTAAAATCTAAATATTAATATGCCAAAAACAAAAATAGTCATTGTAGGTATAGGTGGTGTGGGCGGATATTTTGGTGGGCTATTAGCAAAACAGTTTTATAATATCGAAGATGTAGATATTATTTTTTTTGCACGTGGAAGTCATTTGCAATACATTAAAAGCCACGGACTAAAAATCATCATGGGTCAAGACACATGGACGGTACACCCAAAGATTGCAACAGACAATGCTTCTGAAATAGGCACAGCAGATCTTATTATATTATGTACGAAGAGTTATGATCTAGAATCAACCATTCCACAATTACTACCCGCAATAAATAAAGACACCATTGTGCTACCATTACTGAATGGCGTAGATAGCAAAGATAAAATCAAAAATATACTCCCAGACAATTTAGTGTTGGATGGTTGTGTTTACATTATTTCCAGATTAATTCAAGATGGGATAGTAGAAAATAGTGGTAATATTCAAAAGCTGTTTTTTGGTCTAAATAATTGGGAAGATGACCGACTATTATTCTTCGAAGATCTTTTTAAACGAGTAGGTATAGATTCAACGCTTTCACAAAATATCTCTACTATTATCTGGGAGAAATTTATTTTCTTGTCTCCGATTGCGACTGCAACTTCATATTTTGATCAGTGCATAGGTGATATTATATCCAATTCAGAAAAGCTCGCAACACTAAAAATACTCATAGATGAAGTTAGAAGATTAGCTATCGCTAAACAAATCCATTTAGATGATGATATAAACGAAAAAACACTTCAGAAACTTAAAGCATTGCCTTATCATGCCACATCTTCCATGCATTCTGATTTTAAAAATAACAAAGCACATACCGAGCTACAATCTCTCACGGCTTATGTTATTGATGAAGGAAGAAAATATAATTTAGAGACTCCAACTTTTAATAAGATGTTCCTATTTTTAATTGAGAAAAATAAGATTTTATAAATATAATCTTTCAGATTTAAAATAAAACCTTATTTGTTATTACTTCCGATTTTTGCCATATATATTTGTGGTGGAAATTTATATTTTTATTTGATGCAATAATGGATTGCATCTTAAATATTTGACAAATTTAACACAGAAACAAAAAACAATTATGACAAATTATTTTGAAGAATTCGAAGACCAATACAGCTTTTCTGATAAAGAAATATTTACAAATATTTGGACTTCGCCACGAAAGGTTTTTTCATATATACATAAAACTAATCATGATAAATATCTGATTATACTTTTACTTCTTTCTGGCATATCAAGCGCATTTGATAGAGCTTCTTTAAAAAATTTGGGTGATACATTATCTTTATGGTCGCTTATCGCTGTATGTATAATCTTTGGAAGCCTTCTTGGCTGGATCTCATATTACTTATACTCCGGGCTGGTTAGTTGGACTGGAAAGTGGTTAAATGGTAAAAGCGCAACTAAAGAAATATTAAGAATTTTATCATATGCCATGATACCTTCCATATTGTTATTAATTTTCCTTGTTCCACAATTGATTATCTACGAAAATGAAATTTTTAAATCAGAAGGTGACATTTCGAGTGCAGATATAGTTTCAAACATTTTATTCTATGCTTCGGTATTTTTTGAATTTATACTTTCCATCTACTCTGTTGTCCTTTGTGTTATTGGATTATCAGAAGTTCAAAATTTTTCAATAGGGAAATCCATTCTAAATTTATTATTGCCAATTTTGATAATTATAATTCCACTTTTACTCATCAACATTTTCATCACAAATTTTTAAAGTATCAAAACTTAAAATAAAGGATGGACCGAAGTATTAATCTATTGAGAATTTAAAACCGTAGAAATGGATTTATTGATTAACAAAAAAAGAAAAAGATTCTATTTCATTTTTCAGTTCACATTATTATTAATATGTTCATTAACAGCATATTGTCAAAATATAAATGAAATAAAAACGTTTCAGGAACTACTTGTTGATAAAGAAAGGGCTATCAGTCTGAAGGTTACACATAGCAATACACCATCATCTGTACTTGATTATAAAACTGAATTTGACTTGAATGTTTTAGTAAAAAAAACTAACACATCAAATTTTTATATTGAAATTGAAATTCCATTAAATGAGCTCAACTTAGATACCTTTAAGTTAAGCGGTAAAACGACACAAAATTTGACTCTAGATTTTTTTGAAAATGAGATATATGTGGAAAATTGGTTAGACAAAAGCTCAGATCTTGAAAGTAGTTATTATTTAATAATTGATATCATTAGTGGAATCAATTTTCTTTTGGAAGTACTTACAACAGAAATAGATAAAACGATTACGGATACAGTAGCACTTAGAAATAATTTATCTGGAAATTTAAATTTAAGTGTAGTTAGAAGTAAAGACAGTATACAATTGATAGAGACATTTATGTTTTCAAATGACTCATACAGGGAATCTTTAATAAGTAATTTCAAAGAAAACTCCAAAAAATACAATTTAAATGATGAAGAAATAAATCATACTCTAAATGTGATAAATAATTCCGAATCTAAATTTATTTCAGAATCAAATGTCCTATTTAATACAAAAACAAACAAATTAGAAGTTGCCAAACGCATTATTACCCAAGAGACGAAATTTCAAAATCTTGAAAAATCACTTTCAAATACAATAATCATCCTAACTGAAAAATAATTATTGGTAAAAAAATGGTTCACAAAAACAAACTCCAATAACTATGCATTCCATCATTTTCCCTATACCAAATATCTTCATTTCACAAAATAAAACCTTATTTGTTATTACTTCCGACCTCCACCATATATATTTGTGCCATTGATTAAATTTTTTATTTGAAACAATATGAATAAATATATTTCCCTAATATTCATTTTTGGATTATTAATATTAACTTCTTGCAAACAAGAAAAAAACGAAACCAAAGTAGTGATTGATGGTCAGACATGGTGGAAAGAAGGAATTCTTTATCAAATTTATCCACAGAGTTTTAAGGATTCTGATGGTGATGGATTTGGAGATTTCAAGGGTGTCATTGAAAAACTGGATTACATTGATAGCCTTGGTGTTTCTATTGTTTGGATGAATCCATTTTTTGATTCCCCACTTGTTGATAATGGGTACGATGTAGCTGATTATAGAGCGATCCATCCTAGGTACGGCAATATGACGGATTTCCAAGAGATGCTAGATGGCTTTCATAAACGTGGTATTAAATTCGTATTAGATGTTGTTGTAAATCACAGTAGCGACCAGCATGAATGGTTTAAACAGTCACGTAGCTCGAGAGAAAATCAGTATAGAGATTACTATCATTGGTGGCCAGCTGAAAAAGGTACGCCACCTTACAGACATAGTCTTTTTGACCCCGAAGGCGCATGGGAATTTGATTCGTTGACAAATGCATATTACCTCCATACTTTTGCAGAAGAGCAGCCAGATTTGAACTGGGAAAACCCTAAATTGAGGCAAGAAGTATATGATATCATGAAGTTTTGGGCAGAGAAAGGTGTCGATGGCTTCAGGATGGATGCATTTCAGTTTGCAAGTAAGGATACCACATGGCCAGAATTTCCTAAAGGGCACGAAAAAGATTTTATAAAATGGTATGGTATGAGACCACAATTGCATACTTACCTTAATGAAATGTACACAGAAGTTATAGAAAAATATGACGTTTTTGCTGTAGCTGAAGGCTCAGGCAGTACGTTCAAAGATGCCCACGATCTCGTAGATGCAGATCGGAAGGAACTTCAGATGGCCTACCATTTTGAGTCAGTAGATATGTCTAGGACACCAGATGGCTACACATTGGACGAGTTTAAAGATGTTTTTACCAGATGGGATAGTTCTTTTGCAGATAAAGGTTGGATAGCGATATTTCTATCTAATCACGACAATGCACGTCTAGTCAATCGTTTTGGAAATCCAAGTCCTGAATTTAGAACACCGTCTACCCAAATGCTCAATACTTTTTTGCTAAGCATGCGAGGCACGCCATACACATATTACGGTGATGAACTTGGCATGACCAATATCGACATGCCGACTATAGAAGAGTATGTAGATATTGACGCAATAGGCAAATACAAAGCAGTGCTAAAATCTGGCATGGACATGAATGAGTTTATGAAAATACTGAATTACAGCTCTCGTGAAAATGGACGTACACCCATGCAGTGGGATGCAACGCCAAATGCCGGATTTACCACAGGCAAACCTTGGGCTAGGGTCAATGAAAATTACAAAGAGATCAATGTTCTATCTCAAAACAATGA
This sequence comes from Saprospiraceae bacterium, assembly GCA_041739205.1. GTDB lineage: Bacteria > Bacteroidota > Bacteroidia > Chitinophagales > Saprospiraceae > OLB9. The sequence continues at coordinate 2,929 of JBGSOH010000335.1, read as the reverse complement.
CCCAAATAGTATTCTAAATCATTTTAAAAAAATGACCAAAGTTAGGAAAGATAACCCTGTCTTAGTATACGGAAAGTATGACATCATCCAAAAAGAACATCCAGAGATCTATGCATTTACCAGAACATTGGATAACGAAAAAGTGCTAGTTCTTTTAAATTTTTCAACAAAGAGCAATGACATCACTCTGACTAATATTGGGAAGTTAGGAAGTAGCCTTATCAATAATTATCCTGCTGTCCAAATCAATGGTGATAAAGTATCGATGCTGCCATATCAAGCAGTGATCTTAAAAATGGATAAATAAAGTTATACCAGCAATCACCTGAAGTTATAATTTTATAGCCGATATGTTTGACATTAATCCGAAAGTAGAGAAAATATAAAAGGGAGTTTAAACCTCGTAATACAATACATCAATTAAAATGATCTTAAAATCATAAATGCAATTCAAAACGATTACAACAATATGGCTTTTGATAATTTTAACATCTTGTGCCAAAAGTAAATTTCTGTCAAATGATGAAACTTTATTTCAAGAGCTCCAATCTATCAATTATTTTGAATATTCAGATTTAAATGGAGTTAATAAAATAAAAGCTATAGGTATTAAAAATCTCCTGTCATCAAATCTTTTAGTAGAAAATTACGAAGATATTGAACCAAGTACAAAAAGAGTTTATCACATTGACGGAGAATATTTATCAGATTGGGGAGGAATAGACTTTTTTCTGACTAAAATCCAACCTTTTTGCAAAAAAACTGGATTTGCACTAAAAGTAGAAAACCATGTTGTAAACTGGGATAAATCAACTTATAGCAGGCAAGAATCTATGAAAATTAATGGTAGAAATTATGACATATTTAAAAACGAAAGCATTAGAAATGCCGAAGGTTGGTACATTGCCCCTGTAAGAATAGCTAATATGTTGAATAATGAACTTTTTGAGCAAGGGTTCAAAGAAAGATTCTATCTTATCAATATGGAAAACGACCTTTACGGCGCCTTCCTTACAAATGATCAATATCTTTTCTACAAAAAGAATATAAGTGACATATATTGGCAACCACACACACCTAAGGATTGGATGGATTTGTATCAAATAACGCTAAAAGAATAAAGATTTTGAATTTCTCCAACCCACATAAAATTGTCTTTATTTCCATCCCTATTTTTCTGGCTTTATCCATGATTAACTATAAGAGTAGAATGGATATCCAACTGCTAGACACTTATGCCGTTATGTCTACACTGAGTGTGGCTTTATTTTTTTCTATCTATTTTGTTATTATCGGCAGTGTGTATTATTTTATGAAGGATATTAAACTAGTTCTTTGGGCTACAAAAATACATATTATTACTACGATTTTTACAGCCGTTTTAGTTATTGCATTATCTTTGTTTTTTAAAGAGGCGATGAGCTTGTCCAAACATGCATTTCGGATGACAAATCAGTTTTTTTATATCATTTTTCTAATTTTTGTACTGAGTCAATTCTTATTTTTATTAAACATTTTACACAGTTTATTCAGAATCGTTAAAATCAAATAACATGATAAACTTTACAAAAAAAATCAACAAAACACTAAATCTTCTTGTAATAGGTTTATTTACCCTGTCATTCATCAGCTGTGATAACAATGAAAATTGCTGTACCATCGTGGATGTAGATGTAAGCTTTCATTACAGAGATAAAATGGGCAATAATCTGATAAATAGTACTCCCGATTTTGATGCATCAAAAATTAAGATTTATTATAAAAATAAAGACAAGTTTGAATACATCAATAGAGGCAACTTAGACAATTCCAAAATGTACTCACTCCACGAAGATGAAACTAAAAATTTAATACTCACGGTCTACCCTTCTGACTTTTACGAAGGTAATCAATCTACAACGCTGATTGAGCTCAATCCTAATGTGGTGGATACGCTGCGTTGTGAGTTTGACCTGCAAAGCAATAGAACAGTATGTAAACGTGCTTGGCTGAATGGGCTAGAAATACAAAATCGATACATCGAAGTAGAAAATAAATCAGACAATACATTAAAAAAACAATTAAAAACAACCAAATGAAGAAACATTACTATTTAGCTGCTATCCTAGTTATCTTATCCATAGCAGCATGTCAGAAAGATAATGATACGAATATTCCCGATGAATTAAGTATACCATGTGTAAAAGATAAAATTGAACTTGATACTGTCTTTTTGGATACCAAAAGCTTAGAATTTATACAATATACTGGAGAAGAACAATTGTTCTTTAAAAACAAGGATGGTGAAGAATCCGTTTTCAAACCATCAAATGGTTCGAAAAGCCAATCTTTTTTCCCCATTTCCTTTGATAGAATATGTGAAAATGGCGACACAAATTCCTACATATTTCATAGAGATCAATATGCTGTTGGGTTTGAATGTCAAAAACTAAATCTACGATTCTATAATAATATTTATGTAATACCATCAAAAAAGACTGAACACTTTGTCGATCAGTTTGTGTTGTTATTTCATGCTATATCAACAGATTTCTGGATAGATACTTCCATCCAACTTCAAATTACAACTAGTTTTAAAGGCAATGATCAGATTTTAAGTGAAGAGTTCAATAACATAAACAAGTATGAACTCAAGAATGAGATCAAACTTTTGGATACTACTTTCACAGATGTTTACAGAGTCATAAAACCTAATGACAACATTCTGACGGAATTATATTTCAACAAAAAAAATGGCTTAGTAGGATTTAGAGACTTGGATTTAAATCTTTGGGTTTTAGATAGAATCGAATAAATATGACAAAATACAGCTTATTATTTCTTGTGGTTTTCATGACATTAATTGGATGTTTTCCTGTGCGGGAGATTCCATTAACGGACTATACTAATGAAAAACTTGATTTACCTTTTAAGGTCGATAGCTTTGATA